>JANLUQ010000202.1:0-1586 GCA_031363565.1 Armatimonadota bacterium
TGACGGCCAGCCCGCCGACGTAGAGCCCTATGTGGCAGGGAGCTTCGACGCCGGCCACGGCTATGCGCCTGAGAATGTCGGGGCGTTCCCGGACAAGGGCGCGGGAGGCAAAGACGCACTGTACCTGTACGGCATCGTCGCCAACGACTGGACGAGCAAGATCAAGAAGGCGTATCCGGACGTGAAGGTCTGCGCTGTCGGCGCACTCGTCGACAAAAACGGCTACGCGAGCCGCACCGCCCATTGGAACACGGAGGCCTTGGCGGCGCTCGACCCGGCCAGAGTGGACGCCCTCTCCTGCACCTTTACGGCGGGCCGCAGGAAGGCAGCCTGACTGGGACCGAGGCGCAGTTGGGGCAGGCGCTCACAAGCTGGCAACGGTTCTGGATCGCCGGGCGCAGCCGGAGCCACCTGCCCGCCAACGAAGACTTCTGGATCACCGAGTTCAACATCAACGACGAGTTCGGCAACGGCGACAAGCTGCCGGAGAACAAGGGGACGTGGGGCAACGGCCTGGGCAACGTTTATTGCCTCAATTACTGGCTGGCACACGAGCCACACGTCAAGATCGCCCTGCTGCACGAACTGGCGCGCGTCATTGACGGGGACGGGCCTGGCATTCACGCGCATGGCCGCGCTTGGGGCCTATTTGCCCGTGCGCTCACCGGCAGGACGCGGGCGCGGGCGCTGGACATGGCCGGCGTCCCCGCTGTTGCGGGTTCGGGCGAAGCGACCAAAGGGGTTGTCGGCTGGGCGTTTGACGCCCCCGGCCACAGCGGAACGACCGCCTACGCGCTCGTGAACTTTACGGGAACCCGCCAGGTGATAACCGGCCTGCCCCAACTGCCCGGAGCGACAGTCGCCCGGTACGTTCAAGCCTCGGCACCACTGGCGGCGGCGACCGACCCTGGAGAGACCACCGGCACGATTGGCCGGGGGAGGTTTCTGCTCCCCGCGTACTCTGTCACGGTGGTTTCTAGCCGGCCCTAGCAAGGTCTTGACGATGTTCGACCGCTATACCGACGCCAAGAACGCGGCATCATGATACGCCAGGTAATTCAGGAAGTCACAGACAAAGGTACAGGAAGTCACAGACAAAGGTAGGACTTCGCGTTTTGTCGCGTAGCCAGGTCGCCGCTGATTGTTAGGCGTCCGCCGCTTCCGGGATCAAGCCGTAGAAGTGAAAACCCTACCGTGAGCCTTTCTCGAGCTCGCTTTCCGTTTTCACACAGCGAAGTCGGGTCAGCAGGCCTTCGTCGACGCGGGTCGCCTGGCGGCGATAGCGGCGCACGACCGTGCCCACCGGTTCGCCAAGATTTTCCTCGGACAGACGGCGTTACCACAGAAGGTGCGCCGCGCCGTCAGCAGGAAGCGTACCGCGTTGCTTCTCAAGGCAGATTCTGGAGCGTGCGCCGGTAGGGGCTGTGGACGCGCGCCGAGGGAGAGCCGCACACTGGACGGGCAGCCGTCCGCGCCGTGGTGGCGCCGTGGAAGACGATGCCGCCGCCTTCGACGGCGATGTGATCCAGGCAGAGGGCGCGGGGATCGGGCAGAGGGCGCGGGGATCGGGCAGAGGGCGCGGGGAT
>JANLUQ010000220.1:0-3872 GCA_031363565.1 Armatimonadota bacterium
GCTTTTTTGTCGTCGGCCTCCAGTGCCTGATAGTCCCGCAGCCGGGGCACGCGGACAGGGTGGCCCCCATTCTTTCGACAACGCTACCAAATCCATAGCTGTCAAGCTGACCCCCGAGGCCCCCTGCCCCAGCCAGAGCAGCCGGTAGTTGCGGGAGCGCAGGGCGGGGAAGCGGGTGTAAAGGGCCGCATCGGCGCGGCCCGGCTGTGATATATTATCGGCCATGCTTGCTCAGCGGTTTTGGGGTATCCGGTGTTACACCGTTCCCAGATTGAAATCTGGGCCTTTAGAAGTGCCAATGTCCATCTGCGTGGACAGAAGAACTATCGCGCCACTTATCCCGTGTCCACGCAGGTGGACAACCGCTTTATCGACCCCAGTCGTCATCGGTCAAGCTCGGCCTTTCAGGGCTGGGTAGATCTCCGGCACATCAGCAGCGCTGCCCAGCAGATACCGCTGCATGAACTGGACGGTGGCGTAGAACTGGAACTCGACGTTCTTCTTCTTGACGAACCCGTGGCCCTCATCGTCGGCCATCAGGAACCAGACGGGAACGCGGTTGCCACGCAGGGTCTCGGCCATCTGCAAGGCCTCTGAAGCGGGAACGCGCGGGTCATTCTTGCCCTGGATGATGAAGAGCGGTTTGCGGATCTCGCCCGCGTGGGTGATCGGCGCGATGCGCTCCAGGAACGCGCGCATCGCGGGGTCGCGCTCATCGCCGTATTCCACGCGCCGCAGGTCGCGGCGGTAGCCTTCGGTGTTCTCCAGAAACGTGACCAGGCTGGACATGCCGACGATGTCGAGGGAGCAGGCAATGCGGTCGCTGTAAAGGTAGGAGACGGCGAGTGTCATGTGGCCGCCGTAGGAGCCGCCGCTGACCATTACCTTGTCGGGGTCGAGGTCGGGCTGGGTCGCGATCCAGTCCAGCAGCGCGCCGATGTCCAGATAGGAGCCTTCGCGCAGGAAGCCGTTATCGAGATCCAGAAACGTCTTGCCATAGCCGTCCGACCCGCGCACGTTGGGGTAGAGCAGGGCGACGCCCAGCTCGTTAAGGTGGTAGTTGCTCTGGCCCAGGAAGCCGGGCCGCGCCTGCCCCTCGGGGCCACCGTGGATGACGATATTGACGGGGCGTTTGCCGGTGAACTTTGGCGCGGGCCGGTACAGGAAGCCCGAAATGGCGCGGCCATCAAAGGAGGGCCACCGGACAAGCTCCGGCTCCGAGAAGCGGTCTGTATTCAGGCCACCCGTCTCGCTGCGGGTCCATCGGTCCAGAACATTGGTGTCGGCGTTCAGCGAGTAGACGTCCGAGGGCGACCGGGCGGAAAGCAGAGTGAATCCCAGGTCCTGACCGTTGGAGTGCCAGCACAGGCCGCCGATGACGCCGACCGGGATGCAGTCGGGGACGGAAATCGCGCCGGTGCGGGTGTTCAGCAGGCGCAGGACGCTGACGCCGTCCTCGTTAGTGACGAAGGCGATCCAGCTGCCATCGGCTGAAACGTCTATGGCCTCCACGCTCCACCCCAGGTCGGACGTTAGAGGCGTGTGTTCGCCGGTCGCCAGGTCGAGCGAGGCCAGGCGCAGGAACTCCGAGTCTTTGTCGGTGAGGACATACAGGCCCTTACCATCGGCGGCAAACTTTCCGTATGCGTAGGAGGCCTTCGGACCGCCTTTGGGCGTCAGCAGGGTCTTATCGCCGGTCTCCTCGCTTATAAGCCACAGATAGCTCTCGTTAATCGAGACGTACTCCAGGACGAGTATCAGCCCGGCATCGCCGGTCGGGGACCAGTCCAGCGGCTCCCAGCCGCCGCCTTCCAAGGCGGCCACCATCCGGTCGCTTGAGGGGTCGGCGGGGCAGACGGTGTACAGGTCCGTGTCGCGGCCCGTGCGCCGGGTGGAGGTGTAGGCCATCCTGTCATTGCGGGGCCACCAGACGCCGTGGCTGTTCTTGGAGGTGCCGTCGGTCAGATGCGTGATCTCGCCGTCTTCCAGGTCATGTCTGTAGTTTTGGGAGAACTCATTGCCGCCGGTGTCCTTGCTGAAGACGAAATAGTCGCCGGTCGTCGGCGAGTACGAGGCCGCGCTGACCGTATCCGGGAAGAAGGTCATCTGATGCCGGTCGCCGCCGGGGAAGAGGACCTGATGCACCTGAAGCGTATCGGCGAAGCGGGTGCGGATCAGCATCTCGCGGCGGGTCGGATGCCAGTCCGCGAAGGCGGCGGCGCGGAACTCGGTGTAGCGGCGCAGGGTGTCGGCGAGCGATTTGGGAATGGGCGGGACGCCTTCCACGGTCAGATTATCGCCGGGAACGATGGTGTCGCTGGGGATGGATGCAGGCATGGGAAGTCCTTCAAGGGTGGTGCGGCTATAATACCCGTCCGCGGCGGGGGAAGTCAAAACGGGTAGACTCAAGGCATGGTACAAGCAAACGGAAACGGAGAAATGATCTCGGTCTTCGGCGGGTCGCAGTGCGGACCGCGCGACCGGGAATATGAAGAAGCGCATGAGGTCGGGCGGCTTCTAGCCGAGGTGGGGTATGTCGTCTGTACGGGCGGCTACCAGGGAACGATGGCGGCAGCCTCCCAGGGGGCATTCGAGGCGGGCGGGGTGGTGGTCGGCGTCACCATGGCGCAGCTCACATCGCGCGTCAACGACTATCTGACCGAGACGCGCCCGACGCAGGACTTCTACGGGCGGCTGCAGGCATTGATCGTGGACTCGGCGGGGTTTATCGTCCTGCGCGGCGGCATCGGGACTCTGGTAGAGCTGACTTTGGTCTGGAACAAGCTGACGACGCACATCCTCTCGCCGCGCCCGCTCGTCCTGGTCGGACGGGATACCTGGGGCCCCTGGCTCGATGCCTGCGCGGCGACATTAGCCGTCGAGCCGAAGCATTTGGAATACCTGACCGTCGTGGAGACGCCCGCCGAAGCCGTGGCGGCCATCGTGGCGGCAAAACCCGGCAAAGGTGACAGTTCAGGAGCAGACCCCGCGCGCCGAAACTAGGAGTGCAGAGTTGCTTCTGTCATCGTGTTTCTCTAGTTCGCCCCGCCGCGCAAGTGGCGGGGCCTTTTTTGCGGTTCGCCGCGAGGGCAGGGAGCGTAAAGGCGTAACGTGCCCCGCTTTGGGGTATAGAAGGTGCGATTGTGGCTTCTCACAAAGTTAGAAAGACACCTGCCATGAATATTTATCGCTTCTCCTTGCCCGCGCTAGCCCTTCTCGGCCTCGCGCTCTCCCCGGCAGCACACGCGCAGTCCTACCAGTTTACGAGTTTCGATGGGCCGGTCCAGACGACGGCCGGGGCGACCCTCGTCGCCACCACCGTCAACGGCATCAGCAACTCCGGCGTGGTCGTCGGCTTCACATCCGACAACAACGGCGTCTTCACCAACTTCTCCGGCACGCCCGGTACGCCGGGTGCGCTGACCGCACTAAACCTGTCGGGGACGGCCAACGCGAACGCGATCAACACCAGCCGGCAGGTCGTCGGGGCCAACGGCACGCAGGCCTTCACACTCAACAGCATCAGCCCCACGAACAGCCCCCTGCCGCTGCCCCCGGTCAACGGCACGACGACCAGCGAGGCCGCCTTCGGGATCAACGACAACGGCGTCATCGTCGGCCAGTATGCAGACGGTGGCACGGGCACCACGCCGGGCTTCGTGGATGTGAACGGTGCCTACACCACCCTGAGCCCGGTGGCCCCTGTGGGCGGCGCCCTGGTGGTAAACGCCCAGGGCATCAACAACAACGGCCTGGTGGCGGGCTTCTATGCCACCAACAACAACGGGACCGACCAGCACGGCTTCCTGTTCGACACCAAAACGAACGCCTATACCCTGCTGCCGGACCCGAGCACGGCGAAGACGGCGGCG
>JANLUQ010000222.1:0-10090 GCA_031363565.1 Armatimonadota bacterium
GGTCACCGTGATCGTGCCGCCGGACCTCAAGCCGCTCGCGCGCTGCCCCGTCCTGGTCACGCCTGCCGGCGGCACGGCCCTGACTCCGGCGGGTGACCCGCCGGAGTCCACGACGGCGCAGGCGATCAGCCAGGAAGCGAAACGGGAGCGCCAAAAGAAGCTGGAACAGCGGCAGACGTATCAGGACCGGGTGGAGGCGGCCCAGGCCGCCCTGACCGCCGCCGGCCAGCAGAAGGTGGATTTCGTGAACATCACCTACCCGAAGCTGGCCGAGGGCGTGGACAAAAACGACCCGGCGGCGGTAGCCGACTTCGTGAAAAGGATGACCCTGGCCGAGCAAAATTTGAATGACAATTACCAGCAGCACGGAAAGGCGCTGAACGACGCGATCGCCGCGCTGAAGGGGTACGACGCCAACGCAGCGCCGTGACAGAGACTCCGCGCCGTGACAAAGATAAGGCCCTGCCGGACATGTCCGGCGGGGCCTCCAAGATTACATGACCGCCCTACTGGGCGGCCTGCTTGATCTCCTGAAGCTGGGCGTCGGTCAGGGACGGCTCGCCCTGTGCTTCCGTGATGACGTCCTGCACTTTATCCGCCTGTTTGCGCTCTTTGTAGAGGCCGATTAAGGACTTGTAGGCGGCCATATAGGCGGGGCTGTCTTTGATCGCCTGCTGATAGTGTCGCCCCGCACCCGCCGCATCGCCCTTGCTGTAGGCATCGTCCCCCGTCTGCTTTTCACCGACCGCTTCGTCCTCCGGGGTGGTCAGCGTGCCGCGCGCGCCCGAGGTCTGGATCGCGGCACGGATGCGGGTCACCAGACGCCGGGCTAGGCCGTCCGGCGTGGTGTTCCACTCGCGGGCGAAGCTGGAGTCGGCAGTCAGGAGGTAAGGCACGGGGCCGTGCGGCAGGCTGACGACCGCTTCGCCGCCGGACTGGCCCGGCGTGATGCGGCTCCACCAGGCCGGGTCCTGACGCTGCACGCTCGCCATGCGGGCGGCGATCTTCCCCGCCCGCGCCGCGACACCCATGTCGCCGACCGCCGTCGGGATCTCCACGATGCGCGTCCGCTTTGCCCCCCGCACCATGTCCACATAGCCGCTCTCCGCCCCGCCCGGTTTGCGGACCACGCCGGGCGAGTATGTCACGGCTTTGCCGGCGGCGGCGATCTTGACATAGCCGGCGTTGACGGTGCGGGCGACAGGCTTGACCAGGGCCGCCGTCTGTGCCGGCGAGACATTGGCGGCGACCAGCGGTTTGAAGTGCAGGGCCAGAATCGCCTGGTTCATCCCTGCCGTGCGCCCCCCGCTGAGGTCGAGCGGCTGCCCCGTGATCAGGGCCGTGCCGATTGCCAGCTCGGCGTCGCCGGCCCCGTCGGTCTCGTAGACCACCCGGTGCAGGACCGCCTGGAGTGTCGGGAGGCGGGCGGCCTGTGCGGGCGTGAAGTAGCGCGACAGCGCCCGGAGGTTGGACAGTCCCCCCCGGTAGAGCGCATCGCGGCTGCCGGCCTCGGTGGCCTGCGCCCGGACGGGCCGGGCCGTGACGGCGGGGAGTGCCAGCGCGAGCAGCACTGCCCCGACGCCGGGGGAAATGTGTTTCAGGTGTTTGCAGTGCATCACACGGCTCCTTTCGAGTCAACAGTCGTTGCTGTTGCTGTCGTTGCTATTGTTGTTGCTGTCATCGTCGGGGGGCGAGGGTCGCCCGCAGCTTGGGCAGCAGGGCCGCCATCAGTTTCTGAACGGCGTCCGTCAGGGCCATCTTCGCCGCGCTTATCTCGGTGATTTCTGAGCCGACGACGGGATCATCCTCCGTGCCGCCGACTACCGCCTGGGCCAGCACAGTGCCGTCTTCGTCAATGAGTTCCGCCGTGACCGTCGCCTGAACATTGACGAAGTCTTTAGTGATCGCGAGCCTGACGGCCTGCGTCTCGGCGTGTCCGCGAATCAGGTAGGCTGCGCCGAGTTTTTTCGCCCCGGCGGCGGCGGTTTTGCGGTCCAGCATCTTTCTGAGCTGATGGGCGCCCGCCAGATCCACGAGCGGGAAATTCGCGCGCAGCAGCGCCTGACGCAAGGCCGCTTGTGCGATCTCGCTCTTGATCGTCAAGCCATTAAGCTGCGTCCGCGCTTCCGGCAGGTCCACCAGGAGGGCCGGGCCGAGCGGCTCGCGGGCCACGATGCTGCCGAGCGAGTCGGGCAGGCTCGACGCCCCCCAGGGGATCGCGCCGGCGGCGGGCAGTACCCCGATCACCTGCGGCGTCTGGGTGAGTGGATTTCTTGCTCGACGGACGTAGGTCTCCACATGGGTATTGACCATCCTGGCGTCATCCTGGCTGGGGATAGAGAGGCGACTCGGGGCGAATATCTGCCTCCCTCTTCAAAAAGAACCAGGTGAAGACACCCCCGCCCAGTTCGGGGAACTCCCACGAGCTTTCGCCCGCGCCGCAGGAAACATAGACGATGGTCTCGCCCGTGTCCACGCTTCGGCGACCACCGTCCAGATCATCCCAGCCCGAGTGGCAGGCGTCCACCACCATGATCTTGCACCCTGCCGTGCAGTGGTGCGTGAGGCCGTCGCGCACTTCTTTGAGGTTGATCGCCGTGTTCTTGTAGTCGCTCACGCTGGCATCGGACGGCAGCAGATAGTGTGTGCCGTTCTGGTCCTCGCCGTGCCCTGAGAAGCAGAACCAGAACTCGTCGCCCGGCTTGGCGCGGCTCGCCAGACTTGCCAGGCTCCCCTTGATGTTCGCACACGTCGGTGCCAAGCCTACCCCACTGGCAAGCAGGATGACGTGACCCGGTGTTGTGCATTTGGTCATCAATTCGTACAGCCGTTTGGCATCGGCGGCGGCGAAGTTCAGGTGCGGGAGGTTCGCGCCGTAGTCGTTGATGCCGACGATCACGGCCCACTTCTCACCCGCCCACACCGATGGGCCGCCGGCCAGCAGGGCGAAGAGGCAGCAGAAGACTGGCAGGCAGCAAAAAACTCGCAGAAAGCGGCAGGACATGACATACCTCCGGGCAGGGTCCGCGCAAAGTCAGTCAACGGGGGCGGCGCGCAGCAGGCCGGTCGTCAGCGAGCGGGCCAGGGTCATCACCTCCCCTTTGGAGGCCGCTTCGCCGTCTTGAGAGGCGATCACCCTGCCGGTCTCGACCGCCTCAAGCCACAGTGTAACGTGGTAGCTCGCGCCGACCGGAACGATCTTCGCGACCAGGAACCGGCGCGCGTTGACCAGGTGCCCCAGCTTGAGGCGCGTCTTCTTCTCCACCAGGCCCGTCCGCGAGAGGGCCAGCTCATCCATGACTTCATTCAGGTTGTTGCGGTTGACGACGACGAAGCGGCCCATCCCGACGGCGGCAGTCTGCATGGTGTCGGCGGCGGCTCGCGCGAGGCTGAGGGTGGCGGGATCGGCCTTGGGGTCGGTCGGGACGGTGACGGCGAGGGCGTCGGTCGGCACGCCGCCCGCTTCCGTGCCGACCTTGATCGGGAACGTCGTCACGTTCTTACCGTCGGCGACCGCTACCTGCCATCCGCCCTGCCGCCAGCCGAATTGCAGCGCCTGAACTTTTGATGGAAGCGACAACTGTCCCACGGGATCTTTGGTGCGGGCGTTCAGGACGCTCACCGTCGTCGCGCTGCCCGCGGTCTGCCCGACCGTCGCCAGCAGAGTCCCATCATCGGAGAGCGCCAGCACGGACTCGGGGTTTTCGCCGACGTGCTTGAGGCTGTCGGCGACCACAGCCGTCTTGGCCCCGGTCACGGCGTTGATGATTTTGATGTAGTGTTCGTCTACGATGTCCTCATAGTTTCCCTTGATGTGGGAAACCGAGGCTGCGATAGCGATTCGCTTGGCCGTGCCGGCTACCGCCGCCGCCCGGTAACGCAGATCGCGGAAGTTGTCGTCGTTCTCGTGGCCGATTCTGAGGTTGACCTGGGTCACCTGCTCGCCGGTCGCGACATTCCAGGTGTCCAGCATCTTGTCCTCGCCCACGGAAAACAGGGTGCTGTCGTCGCCCTGCGCGAAGGCGACGGCCAGCACCCTCTTCTTGTGCGCGGCGAAGGTCTGTGCGGGCTGCGGGTTGCCGACACTCCAGACTTTGACCGCCCCATTGTCATAGCCGGCGGCGACGGCATTGTCGTCTGAGGAGAAGTCCAGCGTCAGCGCCTTCGGCCCGCCGTTCTGCGCGAAGTGATCAACGCGCGCCAGCGTGTCGGTCTTCCAGACGGCTACCTGGCCGTCATCCGAGGCGGTGGCGATCAAAGAGGCATCGGGGCTGAAACAGACGGCGTTGATACGCCTGGCGTGAGCGGCGATGATCTTGGGGGCGGGAGGCGGGGCGCCAGGATCGGCATCCGGGGTAGGCCCGCTCCAGACGACCAGCCTGCCGTTTTGAAGTCCGGCGGCCAGGCGCTCCCCGTAGCTTGCGGCCAGCGCGGTGACGGTGTCCGGGGCGGTGCGCGTGACCGCCGCCGCTTTGTTCACGGACAGACCATCGTCCTGGGCGGGGGCGGCTTGACAAAGGAGTAGGCAAAAGAAAAGGAGAGAAGCGCACTGCAGCAGACGGAGAGCCGCCGGAGGCGCCCCAGCTGGGGGTAAGTACCGCACAGACGTATCCTCCTAACAACAGTGGGCTACGGGAGAGGCTGAGTCTCTCGTCTGTCTAACGGCGCGACACCCTCATTGTAACAGAAAGCCGCGCGATTTTCAATGCCTAGTTTCAAGACTTGGATGCAGTATAGCAGGTGAAACGCGGCTTCGGTGTGAAATTTGTCACAGAAGGGGCAAAGCATATTGACAAATCCCGGCGTATGTGTTATTCTTTATCAGTCTGACCTCTCATCCTGATTTCTCAGCGCCAACCCGGCAGTTTGTCCGTTCCGCACCTTTGCGGCTCGATACAGTAAAGCACTAACCCCAGTTTCTCACATCGCTTGACCGTTCGACCGCGTGCGGACCGCCGCACGGTTATCCCGCATCCTGGATCATTTGTTAGTCACTTTTGGTTGATCACCCCTCAAGGAGAACCGTGAACCATGCAACCCCGGTATGCGCTGCTCGCCGCTCTGCTCCTAACGCTGCCCACGGCCGCCGCCCAGGCGCAGGGAAAATTTGAGGGCGGCCCGACAAAAGGAGCGCGCACCACGTCCGTCTCGGGCGGCGGCACGTACAGCGCGCAGGACAACTACAATGCCACCGCGCGCCTGGAACTCGGCTACTACGCTAGCTCGGCTCTGGAGTACGGCGGCGTTGTTGCGATCAATGGGCAATCCAGCCCCGCCGTGACCAAGGCCGTCACGGGCGGCGGCACGGCAGTCGTGGGTGCCAATTCCAGCTCCGGCATCGCCCTCGGCGTCATTGTCCGTTACCACTTCGGGCGTTCCAAGATCATCCCCTACGTTGGCTTCGCGCCTCAGTATGACATAATTAATATCACCGGCAGCAAATCCAAGCAGTTTATTCTCATCGCCACCGGCGGCGCGGACTTCTTCGTCAAGCCGCAGGAATCCATCTTCGCGCAACTATCGGCGGAGCGGTTCACCAAAGACAATGCAACAGCCGCGCGTCTTGAGGTTGGCGTCAAGCTCTTCTACTGACCGTTGCGGCTGCACGCTTTTTGGAAGTTACGCAATTGGAGAGGAGGTCATTACGAGTGGGAGGGCAGACTTGCCCTCATTTTGTGTTCGACTGCGTAACTCCTAGTTCTATCACTCACAGGCATTTTGGAGGACACCATGCGACTGCCTCATGTCCCATCATCGCACTTCCATCCGCGTTTCACATCTATCGTCTGGAGTTTGGCTCTCGCCGGCACGATCATTCTGGCCTGTGCGGGGTGCGGCGGCGGCGGCGGCGCGGTCAGTGTGACGCCCGACATTCCCGCCCCACCGGTGTTTCCCGACCTCAAAAAGACGGGGATCAATCCGGCCGTACCCGGCAACAAGCAGGTTACGCTGATTTGGAACGTCTCACCCGGCGCGACTGCCTACAACGTCTACCGTGACGACTTTACAGACCCCAAGCACCTGCTCAAAGGGGGCGTGGTCCAGACCACGTTCACCGACACCAGCGTGACTAATGGCAAGACTTATACCTACGAGGCCACCGCCACGAATGTCAGCGGCGAGAGCGCCAAATCGGAGCCCAAGGTCGTCCCGGTGCCGGTCACTTTTACCTTCTCGATCAGCCCCCCTCAGAGCAGCCTCAACAATGGGCAAACCCAAACCTTCACCGCCCCGGTCGCCGGTGACGGCACCGATCCAAAGCAGGTCTCCTTCAGCATCCAGGACGCGACCGGGAAAGTCATCTCTGATGGCTCGGCTGGGCAGCTCGGGCCGACGAGCCTGGTCAGCGGGATTCCCACTGTCGTCTACACCGCCCCGTCTCTCAATGCGCCGCAAACCTACTTTATCGTCGCGGTCTACGGCGCCAATCCGTCTTTGCCGAACCAGACGCAGAAAGCGGCCGTGATCGTCGGCGCCGGAAGCGGCTCCGTGACCATCCCGATCCAGTGAGGAGTGAACCACGATGAAAACAGGAAATCTCTTGCCCCTCACCGCCGCGCTGGCGGCCTGTCTCCTCGCTGGCTGCGGCGGGAGCGGCGGCGGGTCCAAGTCGAGCGCGGTGCCGACCGGGGCAGTTCGGTTTCAGATCCAGTGGCCGTCGGTGCCAGCACAGCCCCAGGGGAAAGCGCTCCCGTCGCTGATCCCACTGGACGCAAAAAGCATCGTGATCACGATCAGGGACGGTGCCACGATCATTTCCGGCCCGACCGTGATTACCGCCCCCGCCCCCGGCGCGGCGGCCACGGCCACGATCCCCAATCTGCCGCTCAAGGCGCTGACGGCGCTGGTCGAGGCCAAAGTAGACCCGGCGGGCCAAGGGGTCGCGGAAACTGCGGCCTCTGAGATGGTGACTCCGACGTCCGGCACGCCGGCGACCGCGCCGACCCTGGTCCTGCACAGCCAGATCACGAAAGTGACGATCTCGACGCCCCCCTCCGGCATCGCGCTGATCGTCGGAGGGATAGCCTTTCTGTCCGTGACGCCGATGAACGCACAGGGGCAAGTGGTCATGGTAGACCCGAACACGAAGACGATCCAGTGGACCGTCGGCCCCGGCCTCGTGTTCGCCGCCGGCAGCGCCTCCACGGGCCTGAGCGTTCAGCTCACCGGCACGTCGGCGGGGACCAGCTCCGTCAGCGCTACCTACCGCGACGGCTCGGCGGCGACGGGTGATGCCGTGAGCATTGCAAGCAACGGCGGAGTCGGCGTGCCGGTCGTCGTCCAGGCCCTGCCGACGGGCCGGCCCCCGAACGTCCCGCAGTACGTCAACCAGGCCGGCCTTGCGATCGGACCGACGGGGACCGGACCCGGCAAGTTCCAGTTCTTGAGCGACATCGCGCTCGGCAGCCTCTACACGGCGGACTCCGGCAACGCCAGCGGCAACACCAATGGCACGAATGGGTCCCAGCTCCAGAAGTACACGCAGGACAAGACCACCGGCGCTCTTTCGCTCGACAAGACTTTCGGCGGCTCAGGCGCGGTAGAAGTGGCCAATGCCACGTCCGTCGCAGTGGATTCCAGTGACGACGTTTACGTCGTCAGCGGCACACCTCCAAACACGACCATCGCGAAGTTCAGCCCTACAGGCGGTGTGATTCCTGTGTCTGCCTTGGTCGCCGGCGTCACGAACGCGACCGGGATCGTCGTGGACTCGCTAAATAACCTCTTCGTCGCCGAAGACCAAATCAGTACTCCGACTGATGTCACGGTGATTGAGGTATTCGATCAGAACGGCGTGCTGGTGACAACTATCAAGGGCTTGCCGGTTCTGGCAGGCAAACCCACCGGCATCACAGTGGATCAAAGCGAGAACATCTACGTTTTGTCCAACAATGCGCTGGTCAAATTCAAGCCAAATAACCCAGGCGACTTAAAGAAAGACTATGTGCCGGATGGCAGCTTCGGAGCCGGCGGTAGGACCACTCCCCTAGTTAGTCCCGCGCGCGTGACGGTGGACAAACGACCGGGCTTGCCGACATCGGGCAACCTGTATGTGACGCTCCCGCAAAACAACCAGGTGGAAGTCTTCGACAAGAACGGCAACGACTCGGGCAAGCTGCCCCTGGACATTCCGTTAAGCACGCCGACAGGCATCGCGATCGACAACAGCCCTCCCACCGTGCCGACCTCGGGCTACATCTATACCGGCAATCAGGTGATCCTAACCGGAACGCCGAATGTGGATAACGCGGTGCATGTGTTCAAGCCGCAGTAGCTCGGAAGGGCGGTCAGAGACCAACAGAGGCGGCGTCTAGATAGACGCCGCCTTTTGCGCCTCAGCCAAGCGATCTGCAAAAGCACTCCTCGAAAGGAAAAAGAGGTAGTGGTACAGTGCCGACGGTTTTGAGCCTGCCGTAAGGCACCGCGAATACCTTCATAGACAGGTAAACGTGAAGGCGTTACCAGCGCTCACTCCACAGTTACAACATCAGACACTGGAAAAACTGTCGGCACTGTGCCACTACCCGCCAAAGCTGCTCGCAGGAAAAGCCGGGAAAAAGCCGCTCTTCTCCGACAGCGAAGTCCTCACTCTCGCCGTCGCCCAGTACTGGCTCGGCATCGCGCAGGAGCGGGAGTTCCTGCGCTTCATCCGGAACAACCACTTGCCGCTCTTTCCGCGCCTGGTAGACCAGAGCCAGTTCAACCGGCGGGCACGTGCTCTGTGCTGGCTGCTGAGAGAGCTGTGCCGCCACTTGATCGCCGAGAGGGGCCTGGTCAAAACGCCTTGCCAGCTCATTGACGGCACCCCGGTACAGGTGCGCCACTGGCGACGCTTGGGCAAAGGCCACCTGCTCTGGCCCGAAGCCTCTCTGGGCTACTGCGCGGCCAAGAAAGAGACGTACTATGGCTTTCGCCTTCTGGCAGTCACGACGCTTGAGGGCATCATCGTGGACTGGAACCTGTTTGCCGCAAACGCTGATGAGCGCGTCGGGGCGCAGGAGGTGCTGGAAAGCCACCGCTGCGTCTGCGTTTTGGGCGACAAGGGCTTTTTGGATCAGCAGCGGCAAGCCCTCCTGCGGGAGACGCAGGGTGTGTCGCTGCTGACGCCTAAGCGCAGGAACCAGAAGGAGCAGAACCCACGCGTCTGGGACAGGGCGATGAACCGAGCGCGGCGGGTGATCGAAACGACGTTTGCTCAGGCCAAAGGGGCGTTCGGTTTGGAGAAACCGGGGGCGCGTAGTCTGTGGGGTTTGCAAAGCCGGTTAATTGCAAAGATCACGGGTCTGACGCTTGCAGCATGCCACAATGTGCGGCAGGGACATTCGCCGTTGCGGCTGGCGGAGTTCAGTTTTTAGGCAGTTTTTGACCGCTTATTACGGAAAATAAGCCGGAACCGGCATATTTCGATTTCACATCAAGCGTGACTTACCAAATTATTCAAGACATTGTCGATGGCGTCCCCGGATTCAGTGCATCCATGGGGCCGCAGACGCTCATGGACTGCCTCTGCCTCGATGAACATTTTGTCCTAAAAAGAGTTATGTCCCGCAGAACGTCTGCTGCACCCGCTCGTCGTCCCGCGGCGGCTCCGCGTAATGGACATGGGCCAGCTGGTCTTCGTAGGGCTGAGACAAAACGATCAGCAGTTCTTCGAATGGGCCGAAGTCGTCCTCTTCGACGGCCGCCCGGATCACCGCCTCCACGCGGTGGTTCCGAGGGATAAAGGCCGGGTTCGCTGACTGCATGGCCTCCCGGCGGGCCACGCCATCCATGGGCTCCTGGCTCAATCTCTCTCGCCAGCGCGCCGCCCAATCGTCGAAGGTGGATGGGTCGGCAAAAAGGTCCCGCACGCCCGAGTCGCCCTGCGGACCCGAGGCCGCGTCGCTCAGCCGGCGGAAGGTCAGCGTGAAGTCGGCGCCGCCTGCCTCCATGATCTCCAGCAGATCGCGCCCCAATGCCACGTCCCCGTTCATCTCCGCAGACAGGCCCAGCTTGCGCCTCAGCCTCGCCTCGTAGGCCCCCTCGAAGGCCGGCGCGTACCCGCCGAGCGCCCCCGTTGCCTCCGCGACGGCCGCGTCCTCATCCTCAG
>JANLUQ010000233.1:0-24731 GCA_031363565.1 Armatimonadota bacterium
GCGCGGCATCACGATCAAGATGGCCGCCGTCCGGCTGAATTACAAGGCTTTGGATGGGCAGGAGTACGAGCTGAACCTGATTGACACACCCGGTCATGTGGACTTCACCTATGAGGTTTAGCGGTCGCTGGCTGCCTGCGAGGGGGCAGTCCTAGTTGTGGATGCCGCCCAGGGGGTCGAGGCGCAGACATTGGCGAACGTCAACCTCGCCCTGAACAACCACCTGGAGATCGTCCCAGTCATCAACAAGATTGATCTGCCCGCCGCCGACCCGGACCGCGTGGCCGAGGAGATCGAGGAGGTGCTGGCGATTGACGCCACCGAGGCGATCCGCGCCTCCGCCAAAGAGGGTATCGGGACGCTGGAGATATTAGAGTCTATCGTCCGCCGCGTCCCACCGCCGCAGGGCGATTCTCAGAAGCCACTGCGCGCTTTGATCTTCGACAGCCACTTCGACGCGCATCTGGGCGTGGTGGCATATGTCCGCATCCGGGACGGCGAGATCGCGCCCGGCACGCAGATCCGGGCGATGGCAAGCGGGAAGACCTTCGATGTGACCGGCGTCGGCATCTTCGCACCGCGTATGAAGCCGGTGGGGAAACTGATGACCGGCGAAGTCGGCTACATCACGGCCAGTGTCAAGACCGTCGGCGACTGCCGCGTGGGGGACACCCTCACGGTCGCCCACAATGGCGCGACGGAGGCGTTGGCCGGCTACCGGCAGGCCTTACCGGTGGTCTTCTGCGGCCTGTACCCCATAGATAGCAGCCAGTACCCCGAGCTGAAAGAGGCACTGGGCCGGCTCCAGCTCAATGATGCCGCCCTGACCTTCGAGCCGGAGTCCTCAGCGGCCCTGGGCTTCGGCTACCGTTGTGGGTTCCTTGGCCTGCTGCACCTGGACATCGTGCAGGAGCGACTGGAGCGCGAGTTCAACCTGACCTTGATCGCGACCGCCCCGAGCGTCATCTACAAGGTGCATTTGACGAGCGGCGAACTAATCGAAGTAGACAATCCGGCGAACCTGCCGCCGCCTTCCGAGATCGCGAGCATGGACGAGCCGTATGTGACGGCCAACATCATCATCCCATCCATCTATGTTGGGACGGTCATGGACATGGCCCGTGAACGTCGCGGCGTCTATCTCCGCACCGAGTACCCGGCCAAGGAGCGGGTGATGATCTTCTACAAGCTGCCCCTGAACGAGATTTTAATGGACTTCTTCGACCAGCTCAAGTCCAGGACGAAGGGTTATGCCTCATTCGACTACGAGATGAGCGGCTATGAGCCGTCGAACCTGGTCAAGCTGGATGTCAAGATCAACGACGATCCTTTAGACGCCCTCTCCTTCATCACGCACCGGGACAAGGCGTATGAGCGGGGCCGTCAGCTTGTAGACAAGCTCAAAGAGGTCATCCCGCGCCAGCAGTTCGAGATCAAGCTGCAAGCCGCCGTCGGCGCCAAAGTAGTCGCCGCCGAACGGATTTCGGCCCTCCGCAAGAACGTCATCGCCAAGTGCTACGGCGGCGACATCACCCGCAAGCGAAAGCTGCTGGAGAAGCAGAAGGAGGGCAAGAAGCGCATGAAGAGCATCGGCAGCGTCGAAATCCCCCAGGAAGCGTTTATGAGCGTCCTCAAGCTTGGGAGCGATTGACGGCGCGACATTGATGGGAATGAACCATTAGAAAGGGGCAGCCTCGGGCATGCCCCTCTCTTTGTTTGTGCCCGCCCCGGTGTGACAATTTTCGCGCCGGGGCATCTTCTTTACTGACTGATGTTACGCAGTCCCGCCGTCGGGTGCAGTTGCTCCGTAAACGGCAGGTCTGGGGGGCCTGCGGCCAACCGGTCTGCGACCGGAAGATTAAAACGGGGATTCTCTCCCGCCCGCAGGGCGGTCGGCGTCTCGCCCCCCAGACGGGTCGTTTACGGCCCGGTCACAGCCCGTGCGTAACATCAGTTCTTTGCATATATGTTGGAATGAACTGATGCCAAGTGAAAATAATCATATAAATACTATGGCGTTTGACACAGCAAAATCTGTAGAAGATGGTATAATTGCTTACATCGGACTGGGCACGAACCTCGGAAACCGCGTGGAGAACATCCGGGCGGCCTTGCGAAAACTGGGGGATCTGCCGACAATAGAAATCGTGCGTGTCTCGTCAGTGTATGAGACTGCGCCAGTCGGCGTCACGGACCAGCCGGAGTTCCTGAACCTGGTTGCCGCCGCCCGAACGAGCCTCGCACCATCGGCGCTGCTCGACGCTTTACTGAACATTGAAAACCAAATGGGCCGGGTGCGAACCAAACGCTGGGGGCCGCGCGTTATAGACTTGGACCTGCTGCTATACGGCGGCGAGCAGGTCGCCTTCCCTGAGCTGATCGTCCCGCATCCGCGCCTGCGCGAGCGGGCTTTCGTCCTAGTTCCACTGGCCGAGATCGCGCCGGAACTGGTTTTACCGGGGGACGAAAAAAAAGTGGTGGATTTGCTCGATTCTTTCGGTCGCGAAGGGAACATTCGGTGCAGGGGTTCCGTCTAAGAGAGGCAGAGCCCAATCTTACACCGACGAACACAGGTCTTGCCGAACGCAGGTTGTGATTAGCCCATGCTCTATTCGTACCAAGCCAAAGACCAGACAGGGCGCACTGTCACCGGCTCACTGGATGCACCCGACGAGCGCCGTGCGGCTCAGGAGATCCGGGACATGGGGTATTTCCCAATGCGCCTTGCGCCGCAGCAGGGCGGGGCGGCCACGCTCTCCCCTCAAAGCGAGTCGCCGTTTGGTGGAGCGCCTTCGGGGCAAGCCGGCGGGGAGTTCGCGCGCCGTGCGCCGTCTTCGGCCAACTGGCTGCTGGTCCACCTCATCTACCCTATCTGGTCCGGGGTCGGGCTGCGGGACCTGGCGCTGTTGTACCGCCAGTTCTCGGCTATGCTGAACGCCGGGGTGCCGATCTACCAGTGTCTGACCTCGCTGACCCAGCAGACAAGCAACGGCCGCCTGCGGACCTGCCTGTCCCGCATCAGCGCGCGCGTTTTGGAAGGGGCGATGCTGACCGAGGCATTCGCCGAGTTCCCCTGGGTCTTCACGGACTTCCACCGGGCGATGATCGCGGCGGGCGAGAAGAGCGGGCGGTTGGACGTGATGATGTCGCGGCTGGCATCGGCGCTCGAGCAGGAGTACGCACTGCGGGCGGTCATCAAGCGCGAGCTGACGTATCCGGGCCTGACACTCCTGGCGAGCTTCCTCGTTCCACCGGTCGTCTATCTGGTCGTGAAACATGACGTGCGGATGTACTTCCGCCTGGCGATCCTACCACTCTTGGATGTCGGCGCGGTCGCCCTAGCAGTCTTCATCCTGACCCGGCTGGCGTCGCAGTTCAAGGTGTTTTATGACGGCATCATCGCCCACATGCCGCCGATCGGCGGCGTGGTGCGGATGATCGCCCTGGCGCGTTTCAGCCGGGTCATCGCCTCACTCTATGCCGCCGGTGTCTCGATTCCCGAGGCACTGCGGTCTGCGGCGGCGGCGACCGGCAACGCCTACATGGAGCGGCGCATGATATCGGCGGTTCCGGCTCTGCAAGGCGGACACGGCATCGCTGAGGCGTTGGTCGCGACGCGCATCTTCCCGCCGATGGTCGTCTCCATGCTTGGGACCGGCGAGCAGACCGGCAGCCTGGACATGACGATGGACAAGGTCGCCGAGTATTACGAGCAGGAGTCGGCGGTCAAGTTGCATCAGATCTGCGTCACATTGAACGCCATCGCGACTGTGATCGTGGGCATCCGGGTTCTCATGATACTCATCCAGTTCTACACAGGCTATTTTGATCAGATGAATAACATGGCTGATCCGAACGCCAATTAGGCAATCGGTGAATCAGTCGGGACGGACGCGCGCTTTTATTTGTATCTTTTCTGCGCGGACGCCTGGAAAGTGAGGAAAAACCAGCACAACCGTCTCAGCAAGACCGCATTCATTTTACCTCTTTCACTCTGTCCGGAGCATATCACGATGAGCTTGCAGCGAAACTATTATGAGGTCCTGGGCGTCCCTCAAACGGCGACCGCGGACCAGATCAAAAAGAAATATCGGGAGCTGGCGCGCAAATTCCACCCGGATGTGGTCCAAGATAAAGACTTGGGCCAGCGCGTCTTTTCACAGATCAATCAGGCCTACCGTATCCTGGCCGACGCGGAGCGGCGCGCGCACTATAATTCCGCTTTGACGGCAGCTGACGCCTTGAGGAACGGCTCGTCGGCCATGGCACAGGCGGCACAGCAGGCCGGGCGCCCCTATGCTAATGGCAACGGGGCAACTCCCCATGTCAATGGCAACGGGGCAGCATCCACGGCGCAGGATCGTCCCGCACCCGCCCAGAAGATGGAGGCGATCGTTGGGCTTCTGAGCCACGCGGACAACGCGATCATGGCCGGCAAACCGGTCGAAGCGGGCGCATTTTGCATGAAGGTGCTGGAGATAGACCCGCGTAATGCGCGCGCCTTGGACATCTTTGGGGATGCACTCAACCAGCAGGGGAAGCGAGAAGACGCCGCCGTACAGTACCGGAAAGCCCTCCAGATCGCGCCCAGCCATTCGATCCAGGCCAAGTTGAACCGGCTGGACCAGGCCGCGACATCCAACCGGACAAACCCAATCGGTCAGCCTCCGCCGCTTAAGAAGCCCCCCACCCCGCCGCCCAAAAGTCCCCTCACCCCGCCAAGCGAGGACAAGCCGAGCAGCCTGTTCGGGCGGTTTCTGGGACGCAGGTAAAGGGCAGCGCAACGAAAAAACGCGGGAGGCTTCGGCCCCCGCGTTTTTTGTGTTCTCTTCTAGTCGCAGTGGCGAACGCCGGGGTCCAGCGGCAGGATGTATGGGAACAGGCCCAGGTGCAGATAGTGCAGCAGAGGAGCCACAGACTCTCATGCCGGACGACCGTCACGTACGGTGACAAGTTCAGACCCAAGGCGGGTACGAGGCAGGTCGTGAAGTAGCTCCGGCCCCGCGTGAAGAGGCCCATGTTTTCATGGAGGGGAGGGCAAAGAGCCGGATGAAGAGCACTTTACAGGATGCGGCGCGAGACTCCGCCGATGCGTGGCCGACGGGACATAAGTTTCGAGACAATGTGGAAGGCGAAATGTCCCCATCGGAGCAGCGCGAGGCGCAGCCGCTCGGTCGCCTTGGCCCGGAAAAACAGGGATGCCACCCGGGCGCTGTAGCGCCGCCCGACCTGGACGCGCAGGTAGGAATCGGCCTCGGAAAGCGTCAGGGCCAGTCCGGCGCGGTACAGGCGCGGCGTAGTCATCGCCACATACTCGCTGGCGATACCAAGAATCTGAGCATTCGCAGGAATGTCTTTCCCATACCGGCCGAAGGGATACCCGCTGCCGTCCACATATTCATGGTGATACCGCACGGCATCGGCAGCGGGACTCAGGATGGGGATGGCGTCGAGGATGGCCGCCCCGACCCGGACATAGTCGCGCAGGACGAAGCGCTCGGCGGGGCCGATTAGGCAGGCCGGGCTGTTCAGCAGGCCGTAGGGGACGCTCACTTTGCCGATACCGTGCAACAGGGCGGCATATTCCAGGTTGCGCGTTTGTGAGGAACTCATGCCGCGCCAGCGGGCCATCAGCACCACATAGCGGGCCGTCTGCTCGGCATGACCGAGCAGGTGCGGCTCACGCGCCTCGACGGCGCGGGCGATGGCGATAAAGGTCTGCCGGTAGGAGTGGCGGATGCGCCAGGGGAGATAAAAGAAGATGGCGAGGAGGGCGGACGTGAAGGCTACGGCAGCCACGACGTCCGCGATGAAGGTGGGTTCCATGAACAGCCTTTAGCCTCCCACCGTCGAGGACATGGCATCCGGCGGCGGCGCGGCCCAGAGCGAGTCGTCGGCAAGGTCCCGCTTGGGGGCGATGTGCTGTCCAGCCTCTTCCATTTCCTTCTCACGCTGGAGGATGGCGACGAAGACCTCCACGACCTGTGTGTGAAACTGCGTTCCGGCATGGCGGCGCAGCTCGGCGATGGCGGCTTCCCGCGCCATCGGCTGGCGGTAAGGGCGCTGGTCTTCCTTGGCCGGGCCGCCCACCATGGCATCGAAAGCGTCCACGACGGAGATGATGCTGGACTCGACCGGGATCTCGTCTTCCTTCAGGCCGTCCGGGTAGCCCTTGCCGTCGGGCCTCTCGTGATGGTGGCGTATCCAGTGGCCGACCCGATCCATCACGGTCATTTGGACGACCAGGTCTGCGCCGGTGACGGGGTGACGACGGATCATTGCCCAGTCCTCATCAGTCAGTTTGCCTACCTTGTTGAGCACACGGTCGTCTACGGCGACTTTGCCAATGTCATGCAGGATGGCGGCATCCTCGATATGCTGCATGGAAGAAGCGGGAAGTTCCATATCCTCGGCGATTCGCTTGGCCCAGAGAGCGACCCGGTGCAGATGCCCATGCGTGTATGGGTGCGCCTCCTGCATAATGCGCCCCAGCAGATCCACTCCCTGCTTGTAAGCCGCCAGCGTCCGCTCGTGCGTTACCACCGTCATCCGCAGTGCATAAACTGGCACGATGATAAATCCGATGCCCAGCCACCAGTGCTGGTTGTAGAGCAGGGCGGCCAGCAGAGCGACTGGGGACATGAAAACGGCGCTGGGCAGCATCCAGCGCATGTTGTCATGCCAGATGATGTCCCAGCGCTTTGCTTCGTAGGTGCTGACCAATGTCGTAACGATTAGCGCATTCGCGATGAATGCGATAAGCGCACAGACAGGCAGAGCGAGCCAAGCCCGCCAATTCGTCTTCTCACCAAGTTGTACTCCATTACCCGAAAAGCAAATCCGCTCAAGAGCGATATAAAGCAGCGCTCCTCCACCAACAGCGATTATTTGCGTACATATATTGGGCAGATAGTACTTGATCTGATAACGGCGCGTACCTGTAAGACCAATAAATCCGCTGGCAACAACGGAAGCAGATGCGGCAAGCAATGCGGCAGTGGCACCGTAAAGGCCAACAACAGAAAAGAGGATTGGAATAAGAGGGATTGTGGCTAGCCACTTGCCCGGCATTCTTGCCGGCAACAGGCCTACGATAGCAGCAAGTCCGGTCAGCAAAGCCACGTTTGACCAAGCAGCAGCAGGTATGGGACTCACCCAGCAGCAAATCAAGGCTACCAGGAGTGCACCACCCCCAAGCCAGCGACGAAGGCGAACATAATCATCCCGCCAGGGCCGCATTGATGGACGCTGAGTTGTCCCCGTTTGTGGTTGTGCGACAATCGAAGGCACTGACATGGAGAATACAGCTATCCCTGCGGCCGACGAGCGCCATGTCTCACAGGATGGTAGGGACCTCCAAGTGAGTATCGGCGGAACGCGCCAGAATCATTAGAAACATTAATAAGGGCTGCTGAAGACAACGGACACAACTCGCTCTAGAAATGATCAGGCTACTGACGCGTGAACTAGCCGACAGTCGCCTGCAAAGGATGATTGCAGGTTAGTGTAAACTAGTCGTTCGGCCAATGCACGACGATGCCGCAGCCGGTGATGGCGCTGGTGACGGTCTTGATCACGTTGGTGAGCTTCTTCAAGTTAGGTATCCAGGTATGTCACGGAAGTGCCGATCTCTCGGACATCGTTCCGTCTCCGCTCGTGAGACCCCTCGGGCCTCTTGAGTCTCCAGCAGCCCAAACCGTATCCATTATTCCATTGTCAAGGCAAAAATCACAGTTTTTTTTTGCGCGGAATCCTTTAGAATTCATCCTCCATATAAGCTAGGCTGACGCGCCGGTTGACTGCATCGAGCGTGGCGTTCACGACGGCCTTCCAGACATCATGGCGGACTAATGCCGAGCCGGTCAGAAGCTCTTCGCCTTTAGGCGAGGTCAGGGTGCTGACGAGGACCGTCACCGCCTTGCGTCCGGCTAGGGCGACTTCCGCTTGCAAGTCCTCCACCACCATCGTCCCATCCTGGTCGTGCGAGTCTTCGACGGCCCGGATCGCGGCTGTGGCGATCAGGCGCATCTGGTTGTAGCTTGAGGCATGGCCCGTCGCCATTCCAGTATACACGGCGTCCTCCCGCTTCAGGTGGACGACGGCCTCGCCCCGGCTGCCGGTAACGGTGAGGGAAACGTCGGCGAAGCGCAGGCGGGGCAGGCCGGCCGGCCCGCCGGGTCCGGCCAGGGCGGCCCGGCCCTGGATCTGCGCGATGCTGATCTTTTTGTAGTCGAGAGTGATGTCCAGATGCGCGCGCAGCGCCGATTCGATGTCCCGCGCGATCTGTTTGGGGGCGCGCTTGGGGTTGACCAGCACATGCAGCTCATCAATGCGGCCCGACGGCCCCAGGACGGCCCGCGTGGACACGATATCTTTGAGCTGCCGCACGACATCTTCTACTTGTTCGGCAGAAACATAGCGGCGCGAGGCAGTCGTCACCTCTCCGGGCGGTACATCCAAGACACGGTACTCCTCAAAAGTTTCAGGGTGTAAAGGGAATCAAAGGGGGGAACAACCTGCACTTCTAGTGTAACACGGATTTCGGGTATTTTCCATAAATTGCTATATGCCAAGAAGAATTATTTTTCAAGGCTTATTTTTGGAGCCAGAACGCAAGGCCGACCGCTCCCAGAGTGCAAAAGGTATTGACCACGTCATTATTGATGCCTCGCAGACCACAAGCGGGCTGGGTAGCCTGGGAATGCTCCGTGAGATACCCCGGCCGCAACGGGTCCTGCCAGCGGGCCTGCACGGTCGCGCCGAGCAGGCTATCCAGAACCGCACCCCCCACCCCGGCCGCCGTCACCACTCCCCATCCCAGGCCGCCGCCAGCGAACAGACCGATGAGGCTTGCCCCGGCGAGGGCGGCCAGGGTCCCCGGCAGACTCACCGCGCCTGAGGTTCCCGGCGCGGCAGGGCGACTTGTCCTTAAGTCGTAAGGACGCCCCCCCAGCACGGACCCGATCTCCGTCGCCCAGGTATCGGCGTTGGCGGCGGCCAGGGCCGCCAGGAACAGCAAGTGCGCGTGCGCGACGCTCTGCGCCGGGAAGGCGACCGGCAGCAGGGCACATAGCGCGGCCATGCCGCCGTTTGCCAGCACCTGCGCGGCATCGCGCCGCCCACCCTTTTCGTAGCCCAGCGTCTCTTTTACCCCCCGCCGCCACCGGCTCAGGGCCGTGGAAGTGCCGAAGAAGGTCAATAGGGCAGCGGCCCAGGCCCAACCCCCGACGCCGAAGATGACTGCACCGACACCCCAAGCTGCCAAGGCGCCGCTGCGGGTTAGCGCCCCGGCTCGGTACGCGAGGGCCGCGATGACGGCGGCGAGAAAGATGCCGAGCAGCATCTGGGGGAGCGGGGATTGATGAAGGAAGGATTGATGAAGAGGGGGCATGAGTGTTCCCCGCCACTGCGGGTGGGACTATTTCCGCGACACATAGACGTTGCCCGCCACATAGTAGCGCAGGGGCAAGTCTGCGCCCCGCGTGATTCCGATGCGGGTCGCCGTGACCGTCTCGAACGGCGGGTACTGGTTGGGGACCACGACCAGCGCACCGGCGGGGTCGGTCAGGTCCATCCCATTGTGCCTCAGCCGGGTCAGAGCTAAAGCCTGGGCCAACTTGCCGGGTCCGTTCGTGAGCTGCCGCGTTTCCGCCATGCCCCCACGGTTTTGGCGCATCGTTTCGATTCCTTTGACCGGCTCCAGAGCGCGGATCAGGACCGCTTCGGCAGTGCCCTCGGGCGCGCAGACGAGGTTGAGCATCATATGCAGGCCGTAGGTGAAGTAGACGTAGGCATGGCCCGGCGGCCCGAACATCGCGCCATTGCGTGGCGTCCGCCCCCGGTACGCATGACAGGCCGGGTCATCTTTGAGGTACGCCTCGGTCTCGACGATGATGCCGGACAGCGTCTCACCTGTCGGCAGGCGGTGCATGACGATTTGGCCGAGCAGCTTTTGCGCCGCCGCCCGCGTGTCCTGCTCGTAGAACTCGCGCGGGAAGGGTGCTACCACGGCGACACGATCTCCGACCCATCGTCTTCAGCGGGCGCGGCAGTGACCGACTCCGGCACGGCGGCGGGCGGCCCATTCTTCGCCGCTTTCTCGGCCTTCAGCCGCTCGTAGAGGGCGCATGTCCCGGTCGCGAGTATCTCCTGCGTCTTGCCGACGATGGCCGCCCCGAATCCAGGGATCGTTTTCAGCTCGCCCCGCGCGTTGATGTCGGCGGCAGGCGCATGGAGGTTTTCCAGGGTGCGGACGGCATTACGGTAGGCGCGTATCTTGAACGGGTTCTCGCCCTGCCCTTCCAGGATGTTCGCGATCTGCTCGAAGACATCGGCAACTTCAGCATTCGTGGGTGTATGGTCCATGGGGATTATGTACCCGTTTGCGAGGTATGAGACGCCCGATGCCGAGGGGTTTCTTTCGCGTACATGACGGCGGCACAAGAGACAACCGTATATCGCGAGACCGGACCAGCCCAAGAGAGAGAGAGAAAGAGAGCCACATCCTCATGGGCTGCCGTCGGTAGAAAGCGATGTAGGCCTGGGCAAACTGTGAGTTCATCATGGCGGAACGCCTCAGCCTCCAGCCCGGAGGACAAGTTTGTTTTAATGGACGACTGATGTCACGCAGAGATAGGCGAGGAAGTGAACTTCTCTCGCTACGGAAGCACGTCCTTCGGACCAAAGAGAAGAAAAGATGAGGAAAGATAAGAGAAGAAGTCGCGGCCTGTCCTCCTGTCCGAAGGACATTTCTGAGGCAGCGCACGAGATTTATCCCCTTGTGAGGAAGCGATGCGTAACGGTAGTGATTCAGGTTCGTGCCATTTCTAATCCCCGTCATTTTACCTATAGCTTTTTTATTATATTAGTATGGCAAATATGTATTTTTAATATACTATATTGATGGGTAAAATGGCTCCAATAAGGCTGATCTAGTCGAAAAGAGCAAACAAGAAAGAGTTATGATTCGGCACGCGCCCGTTGAAGGTCGAATCCTGCAAACCACCAACTCCAAAGTAGTCGTTCTGGATAAGGGTAAACCGAAAGGCTTCATTCTGAAGCTTCCTCTCTTACCCGGCACAGAGAATATAACCGATTTAGAATCGGGCACTTGCAGCGAATAACGTCACAAAACGAATAATGTTTTGAGAAAGATCAAGAGCTACCTTTTTGGCAAACTATCTTATGATCCGCAGACAGTGGACGAACATCACCTTTATGCTCATCACAACGAGTTTTACACTGACCGGCATAGTTTCTGGCGGCTTGTGTACGTCCGTAAGTGCAGAGCAGAACATGGGCCGTATGAACATGAGCAAAAGCCCGCCGGGCAATAGTGACTTTTCCCGGCTGATGACTCATAGTATGACGCACATGGATCAGGACATGATGGCTGCTCCTATGACAGGTGATCCCGATCACGATTTTGCGGCGATGATGATTCCGCATCATCAGGGTGCCATCGCAATGGCGCAAGCAGTCCTGCTCGACGGCAAGGATTCTGTGCTGCGCCGGATGGCCCAAGAGATCATTGTGACTCAGGAGCAGGAAATTGATGTGATGCAGCGCAGGCTCTTGATACTTAACCGTATAGCCGTCAAACACGCAGCAGTGAACACCCGGCGGCTCGCCGAGACGGGGAAACTCGTCGCAGATACGACCGAAAAATCCAGCCATCTTTCCCTAGTACCCAGTGGTGCTTCCCCTGCACTATCGGGCAGCGACCGTGTCTACACCGCAGATCAGACCTCCAACACGGTTTCTGTCATTGATCCATTCACCAACACCTTGCTGGGCCTCATTCGTCTGGGCGACCCCGTTCCCGCTGCTCTCAGCCCGCTGTACAAAGGTGCGCTGCTGGTGCATGGATTGGGGTTTTCTCCAGACCATAGAACGCTGGCCGTTGTTTCCATCGGCTCAAACTCAGTTACACTCATTGACACAGCGACTAATGCAATCACGGGAACCGTCTACGTTGGCCGCTCCCCCCATGAAGCATTCTTTACACCCAGTGGAAAGCAACTTTGGGTCGCAGTCCGCGGCGAGAATTATGTCTCTGTGATTGACCCCATCAAAATGAAGGAAATACGGCGGATCCCAACGGCCAATGGGCCAGGCATGGTTTTGTTTCGCCCGGACGGGCGTTATGCGTTCGTCCCCTCTAGTTTTACACCAGAGCTAGACGTGGTTGATGTCAGAACTTATCAAGTGGTTGCCAGAATTAAGCAGGCAAGCGTTTTTTCGCCCAATCTCGGCGTTAGCAAGGATGGAGCCGAAGTTTGGTTTACTCTGAAGGACACTGGTAAAACACAGGTGATCTCAGCCAAGCCGCCATTTGAAACACTCTCGACTCTGACCACGGGTCCTATCACGAACCATGTCGCTCTTGTGGACAATGCGAACGGTCACTTTGCATACATAACCGTCGGCGGGCTGAATGTCGTAAAGGTTTACCGCCGTGGCAGAACACCGGTACTGGCTGCCACCATCCCAACTGGCGACTTGCCGCATGGCATCTGGCCCTCTGGTGACGGCACACGCGTTTATATCGGCCTGGAAAATGGCGACGCGGTTCAGGCCATTGATACACTCTCGAACAAAGTCATCGCAACGATTCCCGTGGGCCAGTTGCCCCAGGCAGTGGTCTATGTTCCAAATGCTGTATCAGCCAATGCAGGTATCACCAACGCTGGCATCACCGGCTTGGTCCCACTCGGAGAAGCATCAAATGCGGCACATCTCGTTCTGACTGCGCCAACTGGATCACATAGCACCGCCCAGGCATCGGTCGTGGTGAACTCGCTTGGTCTATTGGACAACTTGCAGATAGCAGCAACAGGTTTAATACCAGGACAAAGCTACCAACTCTCTCTCGTGCCGTCGCTGACCATGCCCTATGGAAATCAAGAAGCGCTCATCAGGTTCAAGGCCAATGCCAGCGGATCGGCGATTGCACAGGCGCTCGGCCCACTTCGGCAGGTACTTACAGCTCCCCAATCCACAGATCAAGATCTAAAGCAGCGCTTTCTAATCGTGACGGAAGTCGGCAGCGGCCAGGCCATGCTGCTTCAGGCAGTTCGGGGGTCTACCTAGATCCATGACAGATTTCGCTCAGCCGCCTCTGATGCGCTGAGGGCCTCAGCGTTATTCTCGACATTCTCTTGTTCTCAGCATTCTCTTGGGTGTTGCTGCTGTTTTGGGGTCGCTGCGACTCGCGCGGCTCGCATGACACAAAGCTTCTATGACACAGAAAGGACGAAGATAAAATGAAGGAGCAAGAAATAAAGTCATCCACTGAAACTCCATTCGAACCCAGTCGCTTTGAAGCCACTTCGGCTAATGGACCAGCAGATGCCTCTGCCTCTACTCAAAGCTCCAATCCGGCTCAAAGCTCCGATCCAGACGGAGCAGGATTGGCTGCTGCCATCCGCGCCTGGAACCATCTCCACAGCGGACTTAACACGGCCCAGTTTGCTGACCGAATGCGGGATGAAGGCTGGCAGCCGGAAGGGGTGCCGGTGGAGGCTTTCCTCGTTCTGATGCAAGCGGAGCCATACTGCACCCGTTTTCAGCAGCAGAACGGCTACTGGTATCTCCGTTCGCACGATGAAAAACAGGATTGGCGAGGCAGCGTATGAGGGACTTTTTGTTCCGACAGCAGCGGTATTCACAGTAGACTCAGCACGTACACAGCCACCGCAGAATGGTGTTTGCCCGGATTGATCAGCAGGCACAGGCCCGGAATGCCGGCCTGACCCTGCTTCCCACCCGAATCATTTTTTCGGCGGCCCCAAGACCGGCACGCCGCTGATGCAGAGCCATCTACTGGCGGCACTGGATTTGCCCTTGAAAGCCGTCGCCTAGCAAGGAGCGATGCCGTTTGAAGAGTTTGTCGAGTGTTATTGCGCGTCCTGCCGAGGCTGCGTCGTGGAAATCCCTTTGGAGGGATGCCAAACAGCAGAGGTTCATCAGGGCTAGGGCCGACGTTCATGCTGCATCTCAAAGACACTCAGCACAGAATGGAAAATAGCCCGTCCGATGCGGATCATAACTGACCGCAAATATCTGTGATTGATCTCTGTCTCAGGCCACCAATCACAGTTGTTTATACGCTATAATAAAGCGTTTGTAGAAAAGAGAATATCTTATGCGTCAATCAATCACACTCATCGCGCTCGCCGGGGCGGCGGTGACCCTCGCCGGATGCGGCGGCGGCAGCCATCACAGCTCTTCGGGAAGCCCGGTTAATACGATCGCAAGCCTCGCCCATATCACCCAGGTCGCCAGCACCGTGGACGCGGCAAACGGCGACAATAATCCGTATGCTCTCGCGGTCGCGCCGGCGACCTTCACCGGCGATGGGGTTCCTGCTCATGTCCAGCCGGGCGACCTCGTTGTCGGCAACTTCGGCGCGACCGGCCAGGGGACCACATTCGAGGCCCTCCGCGGCGGCGCTGCCGTTCGCGTTTATTCTGAAGCGAACGCTGTCACGGTGGCCGGCGGCACGGTGACGACTGCCGGGCCTGTTGCCCTCGCCTTTGCACCCAACGGCAACCTGTGGATCGCAAACTACGGCGCGGCCGGAAACGGCTCCGACGGCAATGTCCAGATCGTCAAGCCCAGCGGCGTCGTCGTCGCCACCTTTGCCGATCCGAAGGTGATCGGGGGCTGGGGACAGGCCTACAATGGCGGCTTTGGCGGCAAGTCGGCCTTCTTCACCGTCAACATCACCACCGGCACGGTGGCCCGAATCAACATCGTTCCCCCAGCCGCCGCCGGTGGTCCGCCGACCTTTACGTTCGACCAGATCACCTCGAACTTGGGCTTCACGCCCACCAGCCCCGGCGGAACGCCGGTCGGTCCCCTGGGCCTGGTTCACACGGCAGACGATACGCTGTATATCGCGGAGGGAGCGACCAACAGCATTATCGCGATCCCCAACAGCACCACTGCCACCGGCCAGAGCGCCGGCACGGTGGTCTACAAAGATGGTGCGCTCAACCAGCCGGCGGGCATGACGCTGAACCCGCTGAACGGCGACCTGATTATCGCCAACCAAAAGGACAACAACCTAGTCGAGATCACAACGAGTGGACATCTTGTGGGAACGAAAACCGTTGATCCCGCCATCGTCATCCCCGCCACAGGGGTGAATTCCGGCCTCTTCGGGCTGGCAGCGGTCAAGGACAGCAGCGGCCACCTGAATGTCTACTTTACCGACGATAACACCAATACGGTCGGCCTGCTTGCGCCATAGGCGTTTTCGAGCCGACCAAAGAGATCAAGTTCGCCGGCAGACAATAAGGCAGAACGGACAAAGCGTTCCATTGCAGCGCATTCCGTCTCAAGCGACGCATTATGCCGGGTTGGGTGCAGCCGCCGCAGGGGCCACCGGGATTTTGCTGCCGCTGGAGGGCGGCGGACTGGGGAGCGGGTCTGCCACTCTCCATAGGGCAACCGGATCGCCTTCGACAACCCTGCGACCGGCTATGGGTTTACCCAGGGCGGGTATTTTGCCGGACGCAGCCCGCAGGCCGACACGTTCTTTCATGTTTGCTTGACTTTGTTTCAGGGGCGGTCTGTCCCGGCCAATCAAATCCATGACCTGCGCCCAGTACAGCCTCTTCGGGGCTGTACTGGGTGCTTCCCGTTCTGAAGGCTGACCCTGAAATCAGCGCGGGCGAGTCGGTATAAGCCTGGGCAAACTGTGAGTCAGTCCAAATAAAAGCGGTCATCCAAATGAGCGGATTGTACTTTTTCCAGTAGATAGCCCATATCAGCAGCAGCAGTATGATGGCGAGGAGAGCGCCCCCGAGGGTGATGAATAGGCAGACGGTCAACCCCATGCTGCAATACCTCCCATATTGTCGCCGTGTTCCCGCCGAAGTTCTGTGATGTCCGCCAGGCGCACCGGGCGTTCAGCCCGGCCAGGCCCAGTGGGAGCAGGCGCGGGGGCCAGGCGAGGTCGGCGGCGAAGGTCAGGGCGAACAGGGCCAGGAAAAGCAGGCCGCTGGCAGTTCACGAGTGCCGACGCGCGAATCAAGCTGCGGCGATTGTACCCACAGTTCCGACCGGGTGAGGAACTGGCTACGCCTGCCAATGGCAGCCTGATGCCCCCGACTTTTTGCTGCTCTCCACTTTTTGTCTTCGCTTTATCGCTGACTGCTATGGACCGGTTGCTATCCGAGGTGCCGGTTTGAGTGTGGCACAGCGGAAAACGCCGCCTGCGTTGCTGTCGTGATGCGCCTGGAACCGGACGACAATAGCGTTGGCGTTGTTCGCCGTCAGCGCCGGGGCCAGAGGGTAATCCACGTCGTAGAACTTGCCGGGCTTGTCGTGAGTCAGAGTCTCAGTCGCGATCTTCTGACCGTTGACGAGAATGTCGAACGTCCGCCCGAAATCGTCCCCCCAATAGGTGCAACGCAGGGTCATCGGTTGATCCGGTAGGATCTTCAGCGTCCACCCGAAGGATGCGCCGTCCCGCCATCCGCGCCCCAGCCCTGTGCCGCTGTTGCTGCCGTTCGTCACCAAGTCATGCGCCTTCTCCGAGGCCGCGTCGTTGGGCTGGACCACGTCCACTATGCGGGCGTCTTCGGCCTTACGTGTCGCGGCCAGGGCTTGAAGCTGTCTGTCCCGTGCGCTGCCGGGGGTAACGAGCGACCAGTAGACGCCGTAAGGCTGGTCAATGATCTGGTACAACGGGATGAACGTCGTGTCATGCGCCTGCCCGACCGTGCGGAACATCAAAGGCTGACCAGGAACTGGCTTGAGCCAGTCCGTCGGGGCGGGGGACGCAACGCGCAGTTCCCCGGTCGCCTGTCGGTCCGCCGTGCGCGGCGTCTGACCATCCATAACTCCGGCCAGCACCAGTGGCCCGTACATCACCGCCTGCATGGTCGGGTCGTCCGGCATTGCTTTGGTGTGCAATGCCATTGGCAAGGTCACGCCGACCGTATCCCCCTCGCGCCAGGTACGAGTGACGACGGCGTAGGATGTAGGCCTGGTGGCCGTCGCGAACGGCCTGCCGTTGACAGTGATCTTGTACCCCTCCACCCAGTAGGGCACGTGCAGGTGCAGGGCGATGTGGGTCGGTCTCGCGGCATGGATGGTGAAGGTCGAGGTCTCTGCCTCTGGGAACCGTGTCTGCTGCGTCAGCCGAACTCCCTTTTCCGCCCAAGTCAGTTCTGACGGCACATACAGATTGACATATAGGCCATCGCCCACGTCATGGAAGTACACGCTGTCTTGGAGTTTGGCGAACGACTCGACGCCCGTGCCGTAGCAGCACCAGAACGCGTCCAGCCGTCCGCCCCAGTGCTTGACGTTGCCCGCCTCCAGCGGCAAATAGTAGATCATCATGCCGGTGTCGGGGCGCTGGGCGGGCAGGATGCCGTTGAAGTAGTTGCGCTCGTAGAAGTCGGCGTACTTCGGGTCGCCGGTCCAGCGGATCAGGTCGCGTGTGACCTTCAGGATGTTGTAGGAGGTGCAGGTCTCCTGGTTGCTGGAACTGAGCGTGTCGGCGAGCTTGTCTGGCGGGCCCCAGTGTTCCCCGCTGTTACTGCCGCCCGTGGCGTAGGAATGGTGGTTCGTGACCGCGTCCCAGAAAAACGCCGTCGCGTTCCGGTAGGGCTGGTCGTCCAGCAACTCATAGCGCCGGGCCGCGCCCAGCACTTTGGGGATGTTGGTGTTGGCATGGATGCCCGCCAATTCGTCCTCGTCGGCCAGCAGGGGCTGCAGGAACGCTTTATGCTCGAATCGGTGTGCCAGGGTCAAATCGTCCGGATTGTGGGTCAGGCCGTACAGATCATAAAAAGTGTTTGTGATGCCGCCCTGCTCGGTCTTCAGGATGGCCGCCATCTGGGCATCGCTGAATTTGTCCGTGCGCCGTTTGAAGTAGCCTGCCATACTCTCGACCACGTCCAGTGCCTGCCTGTCGCCGCAGTATTGATAGACGTCCACCATGCCTGCCATGATCTTGTGGATCGTGTAGTAGGGGACCGGGACCGGTTTGCCGGCCTCCAGGTCGTCGAACTCCGAGGTCGGGAACGCGGACAGATAGCCGCCGTCGTTTAGCGCCGTCTGGCATTTCCCCAGTTCGGCGACCATCACGGCGGCGCGGTCTTTGAAGGCCGCATCGCCGGTACTCTGGTACATCAGTGCACAGGCCGACAGGTAGTGCCCGATGAAGAATCCGCGCCATCCGGCACCAGGGTCCTCCCAGCCGCCGAGCGGCTTGCCGGGCGTCGGCAGGCCTGCGTTCTTACGGAATGTCCAGAGCAGGCTGTCCACCGGGAGCGACAGCAGATAGCGCCCATTTGCCGTCTGGGCCTCCTTTTCCCGTCCGCCGAGCAGTCGGACCTGTGTCATCGGGAACGGCTGCAGGGCTGTGGAGACGACGGCCTGTGATGTCGTCAGTGGGCGGGACGGCAGTTTTGGCGTTGGTGCCATTGGTTTCTTCTCCGTGCCTCCCTGGGCGGCGACGCCCAGGGCTAGGAGGACGCTGACTGAGGTCAGGATTCGTTTCATGGTTGTTCTCGTCCAGTGTGGGGCGAAATCCCCCGTCTAGTTTACCATCGTCGTGTCGGGCGGGAAGCCGCTCTCGTACTCTTCCAGGCCGCCGACGTTGGCGGGGTGGGTGCCATTACTGGCAAGACCAAAATCCGCGGGCGTCACCTGCTCCGACCGCTTGAATTTGACATGTCCGTCGCAGTATAGGAGATTACCCCCATCCGAGTGCAGGGCGTAACGGTTGCCGTTCGTCCCGTGCAGCAGGTTGAACTGGGCGATGCCGTTGACGCTGGGCTGCTGCTCGGGGCGGTAGAACAGACAGGTGTATTTGCCGGGGTAGTCCTGGATCATGATGATGGACGAGGGGGCCTGAAGCGCGGCAATGGACTTGGGCGGATGCACTGTCGTTCCGTCGCCGCTGCCGAAGATCACGGCGCTGATCAGATACCCGGTCAGCACGTCGCCGGTGTTGAAGCCGCCGAAATTGTTGATGACGCGTGTGTCCGGGCAGGTATAGATCCCGTAGCTCTTGTTGTAGGGGTAGATGCTCGCGAACACGTTGGGCGTTGCTGCCGTAGCCCAGTGGTAGATGCAGAAAGTATCACTTGGGCGGGTCGTGGCGGGCGGGTATATTTCATCACTGTCCTGCACATACTGCAGCACAGCCAACCCCAGCTGCCGCTCATTGGAACCGCAGGCAGTCCTGCGAGCGTTCTCACGCACTTTTTGAAAGACGGGAAACAGAATGGCCGCCAGAATCGCGATTATCGCGATCACAACGAGCAATTCGATCAGAGTGAAGCCCGCGCGTCGGCGGGGGGAATTTGGGTGATGCATGAACTTTCTCCTTGTCGTATTCGGTTGGTCTCTCAAAAGACGGGCGGTAGGGCGGTTCGTGCCGTTTTGTCGGGCGTCGCCCGGAGTCGGGCGACGACGGTGACGAGTCGTTGGAGCAGGCGTATCTCGTGCGGGTCGTAGGGCGAAAGGTTGGCGTAGAATGGGTCGTGCGGCCAGAATTTCGGTAGGGGCTGGACGTCCAGCCGTTGGCGTACCAGTCGGGGACAACCTCGGGCTGCGGCCCTTACATAGGGTCGTTGATCGGCCCAAATGAACAGTCATCGAAGAGCGCGGGCAGGACATTGATGCCGTGTCGGTCGCAGGTCGCCAGGAGCGCCGGCAGCCGCTGCCGGAACGCCACTGGGTTGTGTTCCCAGACTACGAACGGCAGGCCGACCCGATCGATCAGGGCCGGGTCGAAGTCGTGTGGCAGGACGTGTCCGTCGCGCCGGCAGGCCTGGGCCCGTTCTGAGGTGACGGTGTATGCCGCGTCCAGGTCCGGCAGGGAGGAAGCGGCGATGGGCGTCTCCAGTGCCAGTGCCATCATCGGAATTTCTCCTTGAGTGTTGTCGTCATGCGATACCCTCTCGTGTAACAGGTGAAGCGCTTCACCGAGGCTTCGATTGAGTGCCTCTCTTCCAGCGCTTATTTTTACGGCAACGGACGCACGGACTCGCGCAGTTCCAGGCTGCCTGAGTAGATGATCTTCTGCGGCGGCAGGGCCGGGTCCTGGAGGCGCTGCTCCAAGAATCGCCATGTGGATGCACACATCTCCTCGATGGGCAGCACGATCGTGCTTAGCGAACAGTCTAAGTATTCGACGTCAGAGATCCCGTCGCACCCGATCAAGGCGACATCGTTGGGGACACGCAGGCCCGCGCTTCGTAGGGCCCGATAGGCTCCAATGGAGGCCTCATCGTTGTAACAGAACAGGCCGTCCACCGGCGCGGTGTGTTCCAGGTAGCTCGACACCGCCATCCGCGCGGCAGCTCGCGTATTCTCGTGCGTCGGAATCACGATCGGCTCCAGTCCGGTCTCGCGGATCGTCGCCCAGTATGCCTCATGCCGGTCATCGCCTCGGAAATCCGCACGGGCTGGCACCAGATACCCCAAACGGCGGCAGCCGTCCGCCGCCAGACGCCGTACCGCCGCCTGTGCGCCAGTGAACAACTCGACCCCGACGAAGTCCGTCCCGTCCAGTGGGAACGCGCCCATACTGACGACAGGCGTTGCGCGTATTCCAAAACTGTCCAGATGAATATCCCGACAGGCGGAGCCGAGAAAGGCGATGATTCCATCCACATCCCAAAGGGGGGGGCACACGCTGGCAATGGGGGGCTCCGATCGTACCTGCCCGATACCAGCCTCGCGTTCGGCCATGTGGATCTCGCTGATCAGCACTTCGTAGCCGCTCTGACGAACCTGTCGCTGGCTCTCGGCGATGACACGGGCGGTGAAAGCTGAGGCCACGTCAGGGACCCACAAGGCGATAATATTGGTGCGCCGGGTCACGAGAGAGCGGGCAGCCATATTGGGCCGGTAGCTGAGCGCGCGCGCCGCCGACCAGACCCGCTCGCGAGTGTCGCTGCCGATCGACTTGGGCTTGTTGTTCAGTACATAGGACGCGGTGGACGACGCGACGCCGGCCCGCCGCGCCACATCTTCCAGCGTGCTGGCCCCAGTTTGTTTCGACTTCTGTCGCATCTGACGCTCTCCGCTTTCCGGTCTGTCAGTCATGTCGTCTTTCAAGACGCCTCGTCTTTTCCGGCACAAATGCTGTGGACCTTGGATGCCTATTACGGCGGCACGCCTTTGAGACAGCAGGCGAAGCGCTTCACCTAATCAAGCCTGGCGTCATTTTAGCATACCCTCCCAATCTTGTCAATAGGCAAACGGTCAACCCTATGGTGCAGTACCTCCCATACTATCCCAGACGCAGCAGTGAGTAGGCGATGAGCAGGCCCGTCGCGCCGATGATCCAGCGCCAGAGCTGCCAGCGCCCCCACCCCTGCGGGTCGAGGGCCAGCGCGAAGGTCTGCAAGACCAGCAGGACGACGATGGGAGTTATGGTTTCCACCAGCGCGAGCTGCGCTGTCGCCGTGTTCCCGCCGAAGTTCTGTGATGTCCGCCAAGCGCACCAGGCGTTCAGCCCGGCCAGGCCCAGTGGGAGCAGGCGCGGGGGCCAGGCGAGGTCGGCGGCGAAGGTCAGGGCGAACAGGGCCAGGAAAAGCAGGCCGCTGGCGCCGAAGCCCGGCTGCCACCCGTAGCCCATGCCGGAATGATTGAGGTGCGCGTAGAAGCCCAGCGCAGCGGGTAAGCCGGCGCAGAGCAGCAAGGGCAGATACCACGGGGCGATGCGCGTCCAGGATAATCGGGCGGGCAGGACGCTGGCCGAGACGGCAATCTCCTGACGCCCACCCGATGTTTCCAGGACCACGGTCTCCTGGTAGGCGGTGGGGGCGGTCCAGATGGCGTCGGTCAGGGCGGTTAAGGTCAGGATCTGCCGCTTACGCGTCGAGAAGGCGGGCGGCTCGACCCGCACCCAGCCGGGCGCAGCGGCGACGCGGCCCTCCAGAATGCCCCCACCCTCGTTGCTCAGGGTCAGTCGGTAGGTCCGGCTCTGGCCCCGACGCAGGACGCCGAAGTCCACGCGCGTGTCGCTGAGAACGACCTGTGCCCCGGCCAGAGCGGCATGTTCGCGCACCAGCTTCCGGGCGGCGGGATGGGAGACCAGAGCTTGTTCCAGGACCAAGGCGGCCCCGGCAATGTCGCCGGTCGCGCGCAGAGCGGCAGCCAGTTCCTGCGGGTACTCAGGCCGGCCAGGGTCGAGGTGCACCGCACGGCGCAGGAGTGGCAGTGCCTCGAAGAAATAGCGCCCGCCGCGCGCAAGCCGCTGGCCCTCGCCGAAGGCGCGGCGGGCCTCGTCGGCGGTCTCCATGCCGGCCCGGTACAGGAAGTCGCGCAGCTTGTCGTCGTCGTCCCGGCCCACATCCCGCGCAACGTCCTCGGCGACGGCAGCCAGCGGGTCCTCACCGACCGCGCGGAGCCAGCGCGCCAGCGCACCGCCGACAAGCACATCGCGGGCGGCCTGCCAGCAGTCGGGCGCGTGGACGAGGAAGGTGTCAATGTCGGCGATATCGGGCGGGAAGCCGGGGAGCGTCGGCGTTATGCCTGGGGGAGAGGGCGCGGCAAGCGGTGCCCCCACGGACGCAACGGGGGTGGCCATTAGCGCCCGCAGGTCCGCCGCCATCGCCGCCGCCTCGCGGTAACGCGCGGCCTTGTCGCGCGCCAGGGCGTAGGCGACGACGGCTGCCAGTTGGGGCGGCACGTCGGGCCTGATATTCTGCATGGGGATAAGAGGGTCGTTCTCGACGGCCAGCTTCCAGGCGAAGGGGTCTTTAGACTTGGGCACTTGGAACGGGCGGCGGCCCGCCAGCATCTCGTAGAGGATGACGCCGACCGCCCAGATGTCCGATTGGCGGTCGGAGCGCTCCTCGGGGTGGAAGTCCTCGGGCGCCATGTAGGCATAGGTGCCCGCGCCGCCCGCAAATGAGTGCGTCCCCAGGACTTCGGCCAGGCCGAAGTCCACCAGCTTGACCACGCCCTCGCGGGTCAGCAGGATGTTGGCGGGCTTGATATCCCGGTGGACCGTGCGGCGCGAGTGGGCATAGGCCAGGCCGTCGCAGATCTGGGCGGCGATGTCCAGGGCCTGGGGAATGGGCAGCTGCGGGGTCTCGCGCAGGACATCCTGGAGGTTGCGCCCCTGGATATACTCCATGTCAATGACGACCTTGCCACCTATCTCGTCCACGCTGTTGACTTGGACGATGTTCGGGTGACGCAGGCGGTCCAGTACACGGGCTTCTTCCAGAAACCGGTGCTTCTCCTCACCCTGGGCGGAGATCTCTTTCAGGGCGACCTGTTTGCCCAGCAGTGTGTCTTTGGCGAGGTAGACGATGCCCGATGTCCCATGCCCCAGCACGTCCAGCCGCTCATATTTGCCCAGCATCTCCAGAGGCATAACGGGGTCCTCCTAAAGCTGCCCGCCGCCATGCCCGTGGCCATAGTGGCGATATCCGTAGTGGCGGAAGTGACGGGAGCCAGTCATCGGCGGCACGGGGGCGGCGTCGGGGGGCGACAGGGCCGGGAGCATTGGGGCGGCAGGCGCGACCAACTTGGGTCCGGACTTAGGAATGGACGGCAGCGGCGTCGTGGACGGGTGCGCGTGCAGGACTTTGAGACGCTCGGCATCAATTAAATAGATCGTGCCGTCTGAGGCCGCCCCGATCGCCTGGGGGTTGAGGAGCATCTTCGGCTTGCCCGGCGTGTTCCCGGCGACCAGGCCCAGGGCCACGCCGTTCGGACTGTATTTGGTGATCGTCTTGGCGAGTGCGTCCGACACATACAGGTCGCCCAACGCGTCGGTGGCGGTATGGAGCGTGACGCCGCTTGCCCCCAGCGCCCCGACGGGCGCGGGCGCCTGCGGCTTGATGAACGGCAAGGTGTACTTGTATTGCACCTTGCCGGTGGAGCCGTTGGAAGCAGGAGCGGCAAGCGCGACCAGGGTGCCGGAGAGCATCGCGACCGTCACCAGTCCATTCCGAGGGCCGACCGCCAGAAGACTGCCACGCACGGGGTTGTAGTAGAAGACGGCAGGGGCATCATAGGCGACATGGGCGGGGTCCGGCGGGCGGGGCGACGGGGGCGGGACACGCTGAACAGCGAAGGGCGGGGCGGCCTGGAACGTGTAGCCACCCTGCACCAGAAGGTGGGCAAGCCAGCCGGACGCGGACGCGCCCAGGGCGAGGAAGAGGACCGCCAGGAGGGGCCAGAGGGCGGAGCCGCGTTTGTAAGCAGGGAGGAGAGCAGGAGCAGCACCGTTCTCATAACCCTCATCAAGCCCCGCATCGTAGCCTGTCTCGGAGCGGGCCAGATCGGCGGCCTGCATCCGCAGGGTCCGCGTGCCGGCTTGCAGGCGGGCGACGACGGCGGTGATGTTGTCCTTACCGCCGTTCTTGTTCGCCATCCCGACCAGTTTGTCGGCGGCGTTCTGGGGCGAGGAGGACTGCGCCAGTGTCCGGGCGATGTCGTCCTCCTCGACCATGTTACTCAGGCCGTCGGTGCAGAGCAGAAGGGTGTCGCCGGGGCGGACCTCGGCGTCCACGACCTCCGCCTCCAAAGTCGGCTCGATGCCGACAGCGCGGGTGATGATGTTGCGGAAGCGGGACTTACGCGCGCCCTCCTCAGTGATCGCACCCGCCCGTACCTGCTCGGCGACGTAGGAATGGTCGGCGGTGAGCTGGCGCAGGGCGCCCTCACGCAGCAGGTAGGCGCGGCTGTCCCCGGCGTGGGCGACGTAGACGCGCTCGCCCTCGACGACGGCGGCG
>JANLUQ010000259.1:0-21587 GCA_031363565.1 Armatimonadota bacterium
CGGTGGTCGCGGCGGCCCTGGCGGCGGCGGCGGTTATGGCGGCGGTGGCGGACGCCCCGGCGGGGGTGGCGGCGGCTTCGGCGGTGGCGGCGGACGCCCCGGCGGCGGCGGTCGCTGAGACATTACCCCTCGGACCTCAGATATTTCTGGGGTTCGGGGGGCTAAGGAAAAATAATCATCATGTTGATGCCAAAGAAAGTCAAGTACCGCCGCGTCCATCGCGGACGGCGTACTGGTCCCGCCTCGGGCGGTAATAAGGTGGACTTCGGCGAGTATGCGCTGCAAGCCCTGGAAGCCTGCTGGATGACAAACCGGCAGATCGAAGCCGCTCGTATCGCCATGACCCGCAAGATCAAGCGTGGCGGAAAGATATGGATTCGCGTCTTCCCGGACAAGCCGTTCACCAAGAAGCCGGCTGAAACCCGTATGGGCAAGGGCAAGGGCGCTCCCGAAGGCTGGGTCGCAGTTGTCAAGCCGGGCCGTGTCCTCTTCGAGATGTCCGGCGTCACCGAAGAACTGGCGCGGGAAGCCATGCGGCTCGCACAGCACAAGCTGCCCATCGCGACCAAGTTCATCACACGGCACGAGACGGCCCTGCAGATCGCCGCCCATGCGCTGACGAGCGAAGATGCCGATGAGGCAGATGCCGAAGAAGTGATGGGGGAATAGCATGGCCGAGAAGATCAAAAAGCGCCGTGAGACGCTGCGCGGTATGGACGAGGCGAGCATGACTGCCGCCATCGTCGATGCCCACAAGAGAATTTATCAGTTCCGCAAGGACCGCCTGAGCAAGCCGCAGGAAAATGTCAAGGTCGTCCGCAACGCCCGCAAGGAAGTCGCGCGCATCCTGACGATCCGGCGCGAGCGGGAACTGAGCCAGGAACACAAGGGGTAGAGTAGAGAATGGCAGAAGAAACCCAGACGGCAGAGGCCCGGACACGCCGCAAGGTCAGAACCGGTGTCGTATCGAGCGACAAGATGCAGAAGACGGTGGTCGTGACCATCGCGAATCTGGTTCGCCACCCGGTCTACGGGCGTATCCAGAAGCAGAACAAGAAGCTTAAGGCGCACGATGAGACCAATGACGCCCATACCGGCGATACAGTGGAAATCATGGAGACCCGCCCTCTGAGCAAAGACAAGTGCTGGCGTGTCGTTCGCATCGTCGAGCGCGCCAAGTAACCCCCCCCGCGATGCGGGCTGCTAGGGTCGGTCACAAAGCCGGACGTCTCCAAAATCAGAGCGTCCGGACCTGGGCCGGCAGCGCAAAGGAAACAAAATGATCCAGGATTACAGCCGCCTTCGGGCGGCAGATAACAGTGGGGCGCGGGAGCTTTTAACCATTCGGGTCCTGAAAGGCTCCAACGCCAAGTACGCGCATATCGGCGACATCATCGTTGCTGCCGTCAAGTCGGCGACGCCGGGCGCACAGGTCAAGAAGGGCGATGTGGTCAAGGCCGTCGTCGTCCGCACCCGACAGGCGATCCGTCGGCAGGACGGCTCCGTCCTTCGTTTCGATGAGAACGCCGCCGTGGTGCTGACCAACAACCTCGCGCCGCGCGGCACCCGCGTCTTCGGACCTGTCGCCCGCGAGCTGCGCGAGTCCAAATTTGAGGGTGCGATGAAGATCATCTCGCTCGCCCCGGAGGTGCTCTAACCATGTACAAACCACCAACAAAGAGAGGCCCGCGTCGTAACGAACCGCAGTTCACAGGAAAGATCCTACTGCGAGTGGGCGATACCGTGCGCGCGATCGCTGGCAAGGACAAGGGCAAAGAAGGCAAAGTGACGCAGATCCTGCGCTCCGAGGGCAAAGTGTTGGTCGAGGGCATCAACATCGTCATCAAGCACCAGAAGCCTCGCCCGCAGGGCGCTCCTACCGTGAGTGGTCAGGCGCCTCAGGGTGGCCGGATCGAGCAGTCATCGCCGCTCCATGTCGCCAAGGTCCAGCTCGTAGACCCTGCTGATGGCAAGACGGTGACCCGGATCGGGACCAAGACAAATGAGAACGGGGAGCGCGTGCGCTTTGCCAAGAAGTCGGGAGGAGTGATTTCCAATGGCTGATGAGATCGAAACGGGGAACGCGCCACTGCCGACCCTGAAGAAGAAGTACCAGGATGAGATCGTGCCCGCCTTGCAGAAGGAGTTCGGTTACAAGAACATCATGCAGGTGCCGCGCATCGAAAAGGTCGTCCTAAACATGGGCGTCGGCGCGGCGGGACAGACCGGCGGCGATGCGAAGAAACTCGATGGCGCGGTGGCGGACCTGGCGACGATCACCGGGCAGAAACCCGCCGTGACGCGGGCCAAGAAATCCATTGCGAACTTCCGGCTGCGGCAGGGCGCGCGCATTGGTGCAAAAGTGACGCTGCGGGGGGTGCGGATGTATGAGTTCCTGGATCGCCTCTTGAACATCGCTCTGCCCCGCGTCCGGGACTTCGGCGGCATCAATCCCAACTCCTTCGATGGACGTGGGAATTTTGCGATGGGCCTCAAAGAGCAATTGACCTTCCCCGAGATCGTCTACGATAAGGTGGACCAGGTACGGGGCATGGACATCATCATTGTCACGTCGGCCAAGTCCGACGCCGAGGCACGCTCGCTGCTGAAAGCAGTCGGCGTCCCCTTCCGTGGCGAAAAGCAGGGCGAGCGTCTTCAGTAGGATGCAGCCAAGAGTCGAAATCGTGTGATTACAGGGTATACTAGTCCCTGCTTCCATGCAATAGACATTCACGAGACCGTCTGAGGATACCTATGCCGAAAGAGTGCCTGATTCAGAAAGCCAAGCTCAAGCCGAAATTTTCGGTTCGTGCTTACAACCGTTGCCAGCTCTGTGGGCGTGCGCATGGATACATGCGTAAGTTCAGCATCTGCCGTATCTGCTTCCGCGAACTGGCTCACCAGGCATTGATCCCCGGTGTGACCAAGTCGTCCTGGTAGAACTAGACAAACCATATCGAGACGGCGGCCTAGTCCGCCGTCCGTCTGATGGGAGAATAACATTATGCCGGTCAGTGATCCAGTCGCCGACCTTCTGACGCGAATTCGCAACGCCAACTCGGCCAATCACGAATCGTTGGAAGTCGACTCATCCAAGCTCAAAATCGAAGTCATTCGTATCCTGCACGAAGAGGGCTATATCAAGTCCTACGAAATCATCGCGCAGCCCGTGCAGGACAAGATCAAAGTCACACTCAAGTATGGGGCGCGTAACCGTGAGAAGGTCATTACCAATCTCAAACGTGTTTCCAAGCCCGGCCTCCGCATCTACCGGCCACACGATAAGCTGCCAACTGTCCTGCGTGGCCTGGGCATCGCCATCGTCAGCACCTCACACGGCGTTATGACTGCCAAGAAGGCCCGAAAACTGGGCATCGGCGGCGAAGTCATGGCCTACGTTTCTTAAGGAGTCACCCATGTCTCGTATCGGAAAACTCCCGATTCCGCTGCCGCAGGGTGTGGAAGTCCAGGCCGCCAAAGACGGCACCCTGACGGTGAAGGGTCCGAAAGGATCGCTGTCACGCAAAATCCATCCCCGCATGAGCGTCGAGCAATCGGACAGCACTCTGCTGGTCAAGCGCCCAACGGACGGCCAGGAGGATCGTGCCCTGCACGGCCTGACCCGTTCCCTAGTCAACAACATGGTTGTTGGCGTCTCTGTGGGCTATCGCCGGGTGCTGGAGATCGAGGGCGTCGGTTACCGCGCCGCGAAAGATGGCCAGAAACTGATTTTGAGCCTGGGCTTTTCGCACCAGATCCCCGTTGAGCCGCTCGGTGGCGTCAGCTTCGAGGTAGGCCAGGACACCGCCACACGGCGCCCGTTCATCACCATTCTTGGAATTGATAAAGAAGCTGTCGGCCAGCAGGCCGCCGTCATCCGCAAGTTGAAGCCGCCGGAGCCTTACAAGGGTAAGGGCATTCGCTACCAGGGCGAGATCGTTCGCCGCAAGGCCGGCAAGAGCGGTAAGGCTGGCGGTAAGGGCGGCGCTAAGGGCGGCAAGAAGTAACACTAACCGGCTCATAACGCGTACGCTGCTGCGTCCGTGACACGGTGGGCCAAGAGGAAACTCGAAGATTATGGCACAGATCAACAAAAACGAGACGCGGCAGAAGCGTCATACGCGGGTTCGTAAGCGCGTCCAGGGCACGACTGAGCGGCCCCGGCTGAACATTTATCGCTCCTCCAACAATATCTATGCACAGGTCATTGATGACCTGGCAGGCCGCACCCTAGCGGCAGCTTCTTCGCTCGACGCTTCGCTGCGTGGGGAGAAGACTGCGAAAAGCACGGGCGGCAACATTGACGCGGCCAAGTCCGTGGGCACCCTGATTGCGGACCGCGCGAAGTCGGCGGGCGTCACTAAGGTCGTCTTCGACCGTGGCGGCTACCTTTATCATGGGCGTGTTCAGGCACTGGCGGATGCAGCGCGTGAGAATGGACTGGATTTCTAACCTATGGCACTGATCAACCCGGACACGCTTAACCTGGAAGAGCGCGTCATCCAAACAAATAAAGTCCAGAAGACACACAAGGGTGGCCGGACCATGTCCTGGAGTATCCTGGTCGTGGTCGGCGACGGCAACGGCTATGTCGGGGCGGGGCTCGGCAAAGCGCGCGCCATCCCAGACGCCATTCGCAAGGGTGTGGAAGCGGCCCGCCGCAGCCTCATCCATGTGCCAATGGTCGGAACGACGATCCCGCACGACGTTTTGCTGCGGCAGTGCGGAGCAGAAGTGCTGATGAAGCCCGCTTCGCCGGGTACAGGTATCGTTGCAGGCGGATCGGTCCGCGCCATTCTGGAAGCTGCAGGCGTCAAGGATGTCCTGGCGAAGTCGCTTGGCTCATCCAACAAGGTCAACACGGCCTGGGCGACCATCGCCGCCCTAAAGCAGCTCAAGAGAGCGACAGATGTAGCCCGCCTGCGCGGCCTGAATGTCAACGACCTGGTCTCAAAGGCTGTCGCCGATGCGTCTCGCGAGGCCGAACAGGAAGACTCCGCGCAGGGTATCGCCAGCGTCGTCTCGGACGAGCCGACCGTGATTAAGTCCATTGCCGCTGAGACATCCCCGGTAGAGGCACCGAACACAGAAACGCCCGATGCCATCGCGCAGCCGGTGAACGCCGCTGATGTCGCGCAGGCCGCTCCTGTGATTGTACCAGCGACCGAAGAAGGAGCCTAATCCATGGCTGATTTGAAGATCACTTTGACCCGCAGCCTGATTGGTTACGAGAAAAGCCAGCGGCTTACCGCGCGCGCCTTGGGTCTGAACAAGATCGGGTCCAGTGTCAGCCAGCCTAACACCGCCCCCATCCGCGGCATGATCAAGAAAATCACGCATGTCCTTACCGTCGAGACGGCGGAGGGTGAGCTGGTGTCCAAGCCCGCGCCGAAGATTGGCCGCAAGAAACATTATGGCCCCCATGAAGGGCTTGGAGTTGGACAATGAATCTCTCTGAACTAAAACCGAACGAGGGCGCGCGCAAAGTACGCAAGCGAATTGGGCGCGGACCCGGCTCCGGCACGGGCAAAACGTCCGGCGGCGGCCACAAGGGCGACAAGGCGCGCGGCAATACTAAGCCCGGCTTTGAAGGTGGTCAGACTCCACTGCATCGCCGTCTCCCGCAGCTTCGCGGTATCCCCGGCAAGGGCGGCTTTAATGCGCCTCCGAAGGCTGGCTATTCCGTCGTCAACCTCAGCGCTTTGGAGCGCTTCGAGGACGGTGCAACCGTGACGATCGAGACTTTGCTCGAGACCGGGCTGGTCGGCGGCCTGAAAGACGGCGTCAAGATCCTGGGAAACGGCGAGTTGACCAAGAAGCTGACCGTCCGCGCGACGCAGTTTTCCAAGAGCGCGCAAGAGAAGATCACCGCACTGGGCGGCACGACTGAGATTGTCTAACGAGGCAAACCGATGGCTGTTAAAAGACCTTCCGCCAATATTCCCGCCTCGCCGCTAGGCGGCGGGGGACGAAGGCCGCCCGGCCCGCCCCGCACCTCCAACACGCCTTTCATCGAGGCGATGGTGGCGGCGTGGGCGATTCCGGAGCTGCGGCGCCGGCTGCTCTTCGTTTTTGCCATGTTCGGCGTCTATGTGATCGGCCTGCACATCCCCCTGCCAGGCATCAGCTCGGATGCGATGGCGACCCTGTTCAACAAGTCCGGCGGCGGTATCCTGAACCTGGTAGACGTGTTTTCGGGTGGCGCATTGAAGAAGTTCACCATCTTCGCGATGGGGATCGTTCCGTACATCAATGCCTCGATCATCATGCAGCTCTTGACCTTTGCCGTTCCCTCCTGGCAGGAGATGTCGAAGGAGGGCGAGTCGGGGCGCAAGCGCATCGCGCAGTATACGCGTTATCTCACGATGGGTCTGGCATTGGCGCAGGCGACCGGCTTCGTGCTTTATCTTCGCAGCAACCATGTCCTGAGCAGCTCGGTGCCCATGACTCTCGAGATCATCCTGACGATGATTGCCGGTACATCGTTCCTGATGTGGCTTGGCGAGCAGATCACAGATAAAGGCATCGGCAACGGCGTCTCGCTGATTATCTTCTGCGGCATCATGGTCCGGCTGCCAAGCCAGCTATTGCAGGTCGGTGAGGGCGTCGTCGCCGGAACGGTCAAGCCCTGGCAGGTACTGATCTTAGTCGTGGCCTTCTTCGCGACCGTCATCGGTGTCGTGTTTGTAACGCTGGGCCAGCGCAAGATACCGATCCAGCATGTCCGCAAGATCGTCGGCAACAAGATGTCGCAGGGCGGCACGTCCTATTTACCATTCAAGGTCGCGCAGGCGGGCGTCATCCCAATCATCTTCGCGCTGTCCATCCAGCTCCTGCCGGCAACGTTTGCGACATTCGTGCCGAAGTCTTCGGCTCTTTCGCCACTGCTGACAAAGGCTTCGGCCGTCATGCAGCCCGGCTACAGCCCGATCGCCGCTTTGATCTATGCCGCGATCATCGTATTCTTCACCTATTTCTACACGGCTGTCACGATGAATGTGGAGCAGATCACAGAAGATCTCAAGAAGTATGGCTCCTTCATTCCCGGCATCAGGCCAGGCAAGCCGACGATGGAGTACCTGGACAAAGTGATGACTCGCATCACATTAGCGGGCGCCTTGTTCCTGGCCTTCATCGCACTGCTTCAATATTGGATTCCGGCCATTACGGGGACCAACGGGGCCAACCAGTTTACCCTCGTCGGCGGCACCTCGCTCCTCATCGTCGTCGGTGTTGCACTGGACACGATGCAGGCTATCGAGGCACAGCTCTTGATGCGGAACTATGAGGGCTTTATCCGCTAGTGCGTATGGTATTGATCGGTCCGCCGGGAGCGGGCAAGGGGACGCAGGGACAGGCACTCGCACGAACATTCGGCGTACCGCATGTGGCAACTGGTGAGATCATCCGGGACCAGATCGCACGTGGCACCGAGTTTGGGCGCAAAGTCAAGACGCAGATAGCTGCCGGGAACTTCGTCTCGGACGCTGATGTTTCCTACTGGGTTAGGAAACGTCTTGCCGAGCCGGATGCCGTCAACGGGTATATCTTGGATGGCTTTCCAAGAGACACGGCGCAGGCGGAAGCCTTCACCGAGCCGCTGGACGTGGTCGTTGACCTGATGGTCTCGGATGTGGCGCTCATCGAGCGGCTTTCGGGCCGGCTGGTCTGCCCGCAGTGCGAGACGACTTACCATGTGGTAAGCCGCCCGCCAAAGCGGCTTGGCATCTGCGACCGAGATGGAGCCGCACTTGTGCGTCGTCCTGACGATGATCCTGAGGCCGTCAGCCATCGCTTGACACTCTACCATCGGGTCACCGCACCGCTGCAAGCCTACTACGAGCGGCGCGGCCTCCTTGTCCGGGTGGACGCGCTGGGGGAGCCAGGGGCGATCACTGCCTGCATTCTGAGCGCATTATCTGATAAGGCGCTTGCAAATCATGGATTTTAAGGGTATACTACGCGGATGATTCGGCTGAAGACTGCGGAAGAGATAGAAATGATGCGCCGGGCCGGGCGCGTTGTGGCCGAAGCGCTGGCTGCGATGCGCGACGCGATCGTTCCCGGCGTGACGACGACGCAAGATTTGGACGAAGTCGCAGCGGAAGTGCTGAAACGGCGGGGCGCGAAACCCGCTCTGCTCGGCTATAAGCCCAGTTTTAGCCGCGTTCCGTACCAGCATAACACCTGTATCTCGGTCAACAATGAGGTGGTACATGGGGTTCCGAGCGCCAAGCGCGTTCTGAAGATCGGGGACATCGTCAGCCTTGATCTTGATGCTTCGGTAGATGGATGGTGCGCGGACGCTGCCCTGACAGTGCCGGTCGGTCCGGTCTCCGCCGCCGCTCGGAACTTGCTGACGGTTTCACGCGAGGCGCTCTTCAAGGGCATCTCGCAGGCCCGGGTCGGAAACACCTTGGGAGACATCGGTGGGGCGATCCAGCGCCATGTCGAGCGAAGCCGCTATAACGTCGTGCGCGACCTGGTCGGGCATGGAATCGGGCAGACCCCGCATGAGGACCCGCAGGTGACTAACTATGGCCGACCAGGCCGTGGGGATCGGCTGCAAGCGGGCATGACCATCTGCATCGAGCCGATGGTCAATATCGGCAAGTCGGATGTCGGCCACCATCGGGGCGATGTCTGGACCATCTTCACTGCGGACAATACTTTGTCCGCGCATTTTGAGCATACCGTTGCAATCACGGAGGACGGCCCGGACATCTTGACCCTGCCGCCCTCGCAGGAGAAATAACCGAACTTATGGCTCGAAGACCACGCAAGCAGCATGTCGCGCGCGATGAGCGCCGCGCCGAGGAATCGGAGACCTACGCGAAGGAGAAGGCCCTTGAAGTCGAGGGTGCCATCGCGGAGACGCTTCCGAACGCAATGTTTCGCGTCAATCTAGAGGGTGGACATCAGGTACTGGCCCAGGTCAGCGGCAAGATTCGCATGAATTTCATCAAAATCTTGCCTGGTGACCGCGTCAAAGTGGAGCTTTCTCCCTATGATCCCACCCGAGGCCGCATCCTGTATCGATACAAGTAGGAGACGACAATGAAAGTACGGCCTTCCGTCAAGAAAATTTGTGACAAGTGCAAGGTGATCAAGCGCGACGGTGTCGTGCGCGTCATCTGCATCATCAAGAAGCATAAGCAGCGACAGGGTTAATCACCCTCGTGATTTAGGAGGCTCTTTTGGCACGTATTGCAGGCGTCGACTTGCCGCGCGACAAGCGGGTAGAGTACGCGCTCCTTTCCATTTTCGGCATTGGGTTGACCAGCAGCCGCGACATCCTTGAGAAGAACGGCGTCAGCGTCGACACGCGCGTTCGTGATCTGACCGAGGTCGAGACAAACAAACTGCGCGAGACGATCGAGCGTGAGTACCGGGTCGAAGGCGACCTCAAACGGCAGATCCAGATCAATATCCGACGCTTGCAAGAGATCGGCTGCTACCGAGGTATCCGGCACCGCAGGGGCCTTCCCGTGCGTGGCCAGAAGACTAAAAGCAATGCCCGCACCCGTCGTGGCCCGCGCCGCGCAGTCGCCGGCAAGAAGAAAGTCAAGAAGTAGAACGTAAGGGCGCGATTCATCGCGCCCTCTCACCCGCACAGCGGGTCCTGTACCGCCCCTCGCCTTGCCGGGTGTTGGGACGGGATGATAGGAGACAGCACAGACCGAATGGCACAGAAGAAAACGACACAGCGGCAGAAGCCGAAAGAGAAGAAGAATATCGCACAGGGCCTCGTGCATATTCAGAGCACCTTCAACAACACTATCGTCTCGATCACCGACACGCGGGGTGACCTCATTTCCTGGGCCAGCGCCGGTTCCGTCGGGTTCAAAGGCTCGCGCAAAGGCACTCCATTCGGCGCCCAGCTCGCCGCCGAGAATGCTGCCCGTAAGGCGCAGGAGCATGGCCTGCGGCGCGTAGATGTCCATGTCAAGGGGCCTGGCTCGGGCCGGGAAACAGCCATCCGCGCTTTGCAGGCGGTCGGTATCGAAGTGAGCATCATCAAAGATGTGACCCCGATCCCCCACAACGGATGCCGCCCGCCCAAACGTCGCCGCGTCTAGTGACTTCGTCTCGCTTTTGGAGAAATGAGAACCGATGACCGCCGTTAAAAAAGGACCCGTCAGCAAGTCGGGTGACGCCCGCTGCAGGCAGTGCCGCCGCGAAGGTGTGAAGCTCTATCTGAAGGGCACTCGCTGCTACAGCAAGAAATGCGCTATCGAGCGCCGCAACTACCCGCCGGGCATGCATGGCCAGGGAATGCAGAAGAAGACCACCGAGTACGCCCATCAGCTCCGCGAAAAGCAGAAGATGAAGCGGACATACCGCGTTTTGGAGCGCCCGTTCCGCAATTATGTGGACGAAGCCCTGCGACGTAAGGGCGTGACCGGCGAGAATATCCTGTCCCTGCTCGAAACGCGGCTGGACAATGTGATTTACCGGCTGAACTTGGGAGCTTCGCGCGCTCAGGCTCGCCAGTTCGTCTCGCACCGCCATTTCCTGATCAACGGCAAGCGTGTGGATATTCCTTCCTATCAGGTGCGTGTCGGCGATGTAATCACCGTTCACGAGAACAGCCGCAAACTTCAGCCCATGCTGGACTCGCTGCGCGGTATGGGTCGGCGCATCCCGGAGTGGCTGACGTTCGATGCGAACTCGCTGGTCGGTAAGATCATCGCCGTCCCGACCCGTGACATGATCGACACCGATGTCGCCGAGCAGTTGATCGTCGAGTATTACTCGCGATAAATGGATCAGGCACCGCACTGAGCGGCCTGATGCCGGGACCGAAACCCGCCGCACTGTTCCGGCGGGTTTTCGCCTGTACGCCCAAAGGCCGCTTTTTCAGTGGATGACCTGGAGGAGTTAAACAGAATACGATGCCAGAGATGACAATGGACCCGGCTGCCCCGCGCATTGAGACGCTGGAGCAGTCCGACACCTACGGCAAATTCGTGGTCGAGCCGCTGGAGCGCGGCTACGGCGTGACGCTGGGAAACTCCCTGCGCCGCGTCCTGCTGTCGTCCATCCCCGGCGCGGCCGTCACGTCCATCAAGATTGACGGTGTGCTGCACGAGTTTTCGACCATACCGGGCGTCAAGGAAGACACCACGGAGCTGATACTGAACCTGAAGGACCTCTTCGTCAAGGTCCATGGCCGCAACGGCGTCCTCTCCAGTGGTATCAAGCCGGACCCCCACGTCATCAAGATTGATGTCACCGGGCCGGGCCATGTGACCGGCGCGGATATTCAGTGCCCGAGCGATGTGGAGATCGTCAACCCAGAAGTACACATAGCGACTCTGGCCGACGATAAGACGCATCTCTCCATGGAGCTGACCGTGGACGAGGGCAAGGGCTATGTTCTCCCTGAGAAGCAGGACAAAAGCAAGCAGGTGATCGGGGTGATCCCGATTGGAGCGTCCTTTACACCTGTGCGGAAGGTCTCGTTCAATGTCGAGGCGACCCGCGTCGGCTTCAAGACGGACTTCGAGCGGCTAACCCTGGAGATCTGGAGCAACGGCACGATGTCGCCCGGCGATGCTCTAAGCCAGGCGGCATATCTGCTGGAAACGTTCTTCCACCGGTTCGTCGAGTTCCCGCAGGGGCTTGGCGGTCGGCCCGGCAGCCTGAACGGGGTCAGCTTCCCGGTAGGCGCGGGCGGCGCACCGGATGCGCGCATCGAGGAGCTTGATTTCTCGGTCCGTACATACAACTGCTTGAAGAAGGCTAATGTCCTGACCATCGGCGACCTGCTCCAAATTTCGGAGAGTGAGCTGATGCAGATCCGCAACTTCGGCAAGAAGTCGCTGACTGAGGTAAAGGACAAGCTGTCCTCGCTGGGCCTGAGCATTTTGGGCGCAACTGATGATGATACGGCCTACGCCGACGAAGATGAGACCGAAGACGAAGACGACGCGGCTGTAGCCGGGGCGGATGAAGAGTAAAGAGGACATACCATGAATCACCGAATCGGCGGACGTAAGTTCGGCCTGCCCAGCGATCAGCGGCGCGCTCTGCTTAAAGGACTTGTCCGAGCGCTGTTTACTTATCAGACAATCAAGACGACCGAAACGCGCGCCAAAGACGTGCGCTCCATCGCGGAGAAGATGATCACCAGTGCGCGTATAGACACTATCCATACGCGCCGGCAGGCCCGCCGCTTCCTCGGCGATGAGACCCTAGTGCATCATTTGTTCACCCAGATCGCGCCCGAGTTCAAGACCGGGCCGGGCGGCTACACCCGAACCGTCAAGATCGGCCAGCGCCGGGGCGATGCTGCCACCATTGTGCAGCTCTCGCTCATCACGGACCGCGAGTTCGGGATGCCGACCGCGCCCGAGAAGACCGGGCAGCCGGGCCATGCCCGTTAGGCTTAAGGCATCGTGCGTAGGCTCAAACTGACCTTGGAATACGACGGCACCGACTTTCGCGGCTATCAAGCGCAGGGCAAGGGCGAGCGCACCGTGCAGTCGGTGCTCGGGCAGGCGGTGTCAACGCTTGTGCCGCGCGAGCAGATCACTCTCAATGGGGCGGGCCGAACTGATGTCGGCGTCCATGCCTTGGGGCAGGTGGTGTCTTTCGAGACTGAGAGCGCACTGCCGATCGAGCGCTGGGCAATCGCCTTGAACAGCCTGCTCCCGCGAGACATCGCCGTGGCACAGGCGGAGGAAGCCGCACCCGACTTCCATGCGCGGTTCTCGGCCCGGCGTCGCACCTATGCCTACCTGATCTGGACGCGGCGCACCCGCTCGGCGATCTGGGGCCGCTACAGCCTGCACTTTCGCCGCCCTTTGGATGTGACGCTGATGCGGCAGGCGGCGGCTCCGCTGATCGGGGCGCATGACTTCGCTTCCTTCGCCCGTGCTGGCGGCGATCCGGGCCGGACGACGACACGCGACCTGTCCAGACTTTCTGTTCGACAGATGCAGAACGGCCTGCTGGTAACTGTGTCGGCCAGCGGCTTCCTGCGCTCGATGGTACGCAATCTGGTAGGCGGCCTAGTCACGGTCGGGGTGGGGGATTTGCCCCCATCTGCCCTGGAAGAAATACTCGCGCGACGCGACCGCGCCCTGAATCCGATCCCTCCCGCCGTGCCGCAGGGCCTGTGCCTGCTGCGCGTGGACTACTGAACATACCTTGGAGAAACTAAATGGCAACGTATAGCGCAAAGCCGCTGGACATGGAGCAGAACCGGAAGTGGATCACGATTGATGCCACCAGCCAGTCCATGGGCCGGCTCGCCGTCGAGGTCGCGAAGATCCTGCGCGGCAAGAACAAGCCGGAGTGGACGCCGCATGTGGACTGCGGCGATCATGTCATCATCATTAATGCCGACAAGGTCCTCTTGACCGGCAACAACAAGAAGGACGAGCCGGTCTATCGGCACACCCTTTATCCCGGTGGTATTCGCAGCGTCACGCGTGGGCGTGAGATCGAAAAGGACTCGGTCGCTGCCCTGATGCGCGTCGTCAAGGGCATGCTGCCGCACAACACTTTGGGCGCGCAGACGCTCAAGAAGCTCCGCATCTATTCCGGGCCGGAGCATCCGCATCAGGCACAGAAGCCGCAGGACATTGCATAGCCGTTAGTTACTTCGGCAGGCACTAAGGAACAAATATGGCAGAAACCACACGCTATTACGGCACCGGCAAACGAAAGAATGCCATTGCCAAAGTCTGGCTCTCGAATGGGCAGGGCAATATCACGGTCAACAACCGGACGACCAGCAACTACTTCGGACGCGCCTCACTTGAGGCCCTGATCATGCAGCCGTTTGAGGTGACTGAGACCGTCGGCAAGTTCGACGTTTTTGTGCGCGCTCTCGGCGGCGGCATCTCCGGCCAGGCCGGTGCGGTCCGGCATGGCATCGCCAAGGCCCTCGTCGAGTCCGACCCTGACATGCGGCCTGTGCTCCGCAAACTGGGCTACCTTACCCGCGATCCGCGCGTCAAAGAGCGGAAGAAGGCTGGACGCAAGCGCGCCCGTCGCGGTTTCCAGTTCAGCAAGCGCTAGACTCCGTTGCCAGTCCTTACCGTCACGCTCAATGCCGCGGTTGATAAGCTGTATACCATCCCCGGCTTCGCCGTGGATCAGGTGCAGCGCCCCACGGAAACGCGCGTCTATGCGGGCGGCAAAGGCATCAATGTCGCCCGTGTCTACCATACGTTGGGCGGTAAGGTGACGGTGACTGGGTTTTCAGGCGGTGCGACTGGGGAATATATTAGAGCAAGTCTCGCTGAGGAAGGCATTGATGCTCAACTCGCGATAATCGCTCAGGGATCGCGTACTTGCACAGCCATTCTGGACCCGATTGGGCGGACCGAGACCGTACTGAACGAGACCGGGCCATTGGTAACGCTCGCCGAGTGCGACGCTTTGCTTCATCGGCTGCGGGAACTTTTGCCAGGGCAGGATGCCGTAATCCTATCAGGGAGTCTCCCACCAGGAGTGCCGCCGGATTACTACGGCAGAATTATCCGCCTCGCACAAGATGATTTCGGTGTGAAAGCCTTTCTCGATTCCAGCGGCGAGGCCCTGCGGCTCGGCGTTGAGGCGAAACCGTTCCTGGTCAAGCCAAACGTGCATGAGCTGGAGGCCTTGTCGGTCGGCGGCGACGGGTGGGGCGGTTCTGCACAGGCCTTGCGAGACAAGTACGGCGTGACGCTGGCCTTGGTGACCGGCGGGGCACGTGGGGCAGTCCTGGCCAGCGCCGAAGGCACCTGGGAGGCCGTTCCCCCTGCCGTAGAGGTCCTGAGCGCACTCGGCTCTGGCGACTCCTTGACCGGGGGCTTTGTCTGGGCTTGGGAGCAGGGCTTGGGGCATGCGGAGGCCTTGAAGCTAGGCGTCGCGGCGGGCGCGGCAAACGCGACTGTTTACGGCTCTGGTTTTTGTACCCGTGATCATATTCTTGAAGCCGCTGCCCAAACAAGGGTAAACAAAATCGCCTGAACAAAGCGATGGTTTTTGCGGTCTAGTGGGTTGAGGACACATCATGCTTCCCCTGGCTTTCTTGGGCAGCCCTGCCGATATCGGTATCATCTTGGTGGTAGCACTCATCGTTTTTGGTCCCAAGCGGCTTCCTGAAATCGGCAAGCAGCTTGGACAGGCAATGCGTGAGCTGCGTAAGATCACCGAAGAGGTGACCGGGGCGGCGCACTCGGTTCACAATGAAGTCGAATCGGTCTACAAACCTGTTTTATCCCCGCCCCACGAATATGGTAATCCATACGCGGGGACCAGCAGCCCGACAGTCGAGAAGGTCCTGGGACACCGTCCCTACGACCAGGAGCCGGAAGACCTGATGGCACCGGTCATTGCATCACATTCTGTCGAAACGAACTCGCAGGCTGAACCGCAGCCCGCCCCAGCGCTCAAAGAGAGCGCGGACACGAAAGGACACTGACATGCTTCCATTGGCATTTGGCTTTGGTAATCCCACGGAAATCGCGATCATCGCCGGCGTTGTCATTCTCCTCTTTGGCGGCTCCAAGCTCGCGGGCTTCGGCAAGTCAATGGGGCAGGGCATCAAGGAGTTTAAGAAAGCGACCTCCGACGACGAGAAGACGGAGCAGGCACCTGGCGCGACCGTCTACGGCAACCCGCCTGCTACGCCCCCTTCCCAGGAGACCCCTGTGGGCGCGGGTATGAAGTCTGAGGAGAAGTCTTAGAATGAATGCCCTTCAGATCATCCTCCTTGTGGTTCAGGGCCTGATCAGCATCGCGCTGGTCGCCATCGTCATGTCGCAGACGACTAAAAACGAGGGCCTAACTGGGACCATCGGCGGCAATGTCAGCGCCAACTTCAAGGGTAAGCCGGGCTTCGAGGAAATGCTGCAAACTTACACCCGCTACCTAGGCGTCGCGTGGTTCGTCGTCAGCATCCTGGTCGGGATTGCCTTCCGCAATTACAACGGCTGATACGGAGACGAAATCAGAGACGAAATGGCCCGCCGAACTCTTCGGCGGGCCATTTCGCGTTCAAACCTATAGGTGAGGCCGCCTCGAGCGGCTTTTTCAAGCAGCTTTGCGGTTGCTTTGTTCATGCGACCATTGCCGGTCGGTCGTCTCCGCCAGGGTGGCAAGAGCCTCATGGGGGTCTTCCTGAGCGGTCGTGACGATATACGAATAAAACACGATGGCGGATAACACATAGCCCGCCGCAATCCATAAGAACATGGGTACCACTCTCCTTTGAGTGTATTATCGGCGTGTTCTGCCTCTTTAATTATGGTATCTTCACCATATTTTCTCCCTCGAAACAACCCCGAAATTCTCACCTAATGAGAATTTCCGTAGATCGCCCTGCGCTGTTATCCCCGTTTGCTGATACTCCCTGCTATTTACGCTATAATATATCTGTACCGTAAAGCTGATGAAGACTGAACTGGTTTAGTGAGAGGAGAACGGAAGATGGACACGATACTTGAAACCAACGCTGCCGTGGAAAGCGTCCGGCAGGCATATGACGGCAAATCCGACCGCCCCCGGCCCGAATGGGTGCGTGGCATCTGCCCACAGTGTGGCGATCAGCTCGTCTCGAATTGCTACTACGTCGGCGGCCGGGGCTATGTTGTAATATGGGACTGCTGGGCCTCGTTACAAGACAATCCTAACTGTAGCTACCGTAAGGTACTCTAGTCACCACAGTCAAGGAGGAGGTGCTATGCCACGGATACAGGGCATTTACATCATTACGAACATAGTGACTGCTGAGACATACATCGGCAGCTCAACCGATATAGCCCAGCGGTGGTCAGACCACCGCTGGTTGCTGAAGACTAAGCGGCACAAGAACTCAATTTTTCAAGCTGCTTATGAGATGCACGGCATCGGAGCTTTTTCGCTTACTATTCTTGAGCTTGTGGAGCAGACCGAACAACTCGGTTCTGGGAGCAGTTCTACCTAGATCTCCTCAAACCGTTCTACAATGGGGATGAAGCCGCGATCCGTGCGCCCTACAGGGCTTGGCGCAGCGATGAAGCTGATCGCGCGAGGTTTTGGAGCAAGGCCACACCCGGAGAGGATGACGAGAGGCGGTGCCCATCGGTCCCACCTGCATCCTGAGCGGCACCAGGGCGAGCTGAATGGCCGTGCGAGGCTGACCCGTGAGCAAGTCGAAGATATACGCGCTCGCTATGCAGCAGGTACCGTCAGTCAATTCTTCCTCGCGGACGAGTATCACGTCGCACAAACGACAATTAGCGCAGTGGTGCGAAAGCAGAACTGGAAAGAGTAACGAGTTTCGAGACTAGACCTGGTTTAAGGAGAACTGAACATGAACACCTATGAGAAGAACGGCGCAGACAGTGCCGGGCGCGAAGCGACGAAGATCCAGATCTTCCGGTTCGTCGCCAAAGACAAGATCCTGGACATCACCGACCTGCTCGCCTTCGACCCGAAGCGCAGCAAGGTCGCCTTCACCCTCGTCGAGTTCGACGAGCACAACAAGGCCACCCAGCGCGTGCGGCACTATGTGGACGCGGACGATATGAAATTAGTCTGCCATGACCTGCTGGCCGGCACCTTCACCAGCTTCGAGGACCAGAAGGGCAGCGCGCACGATGACTACACTGAGGCGCGCGTGCTGTCCTTCAAGAAGGAAGCCAAATACCGGCAGCCCTATGTCCTGCGCGTGGACAACGGCCAGGGTGAGGTCTACGGCCAGGGGCAGGTGAAGATGATCAAGGCGACCGACACCCTGACCATCCAGATGCCCGAGTTCGAGGCCCGCAAGCTGGCCCTGACCGTGCTGGACTATGTCCGCCAGTGGGAGATGATCCATTTCCGCAAGCGTCAGGATGCTCGGACCGTGACCTTCACGCCCGCCGCCGAGGCGGTGGAGCAGGGCGAGGAACAAACGCTGGCGGTGTAACGACCGCACAAGAAACAGGAAAAGGCGGGAGCATCACGCTCCCGCCTTTTCTTGCTTCCTCTTGCTACTTCACCGACACCGGTTCTTCATCGGGACGATGCTTCAAATCCGCGCGGTTCCGCAGCAGGCGCGGCGTTTCGGACTCGACGGAGTTTCGCCCGAACAGCAGGTCCAGCGTCCAGCCGGAAACCACGCGGGCCTTGCGGCTCCAGTGCGGGATCTTCACCAGGTAAACGGTACGCCAGAGGAACCAGGCGAGGAACCCGGAGAACTTGAACCACTTGATCTGCGCGACTGCGACATGGTGGCCGAGATTGACGAACTCGCCCAGGCTGCGAAACAGGAATGGCTTGGCCTCATGACCCCGCAGGACGGCCATGACATTGTGGGCGAGCTGCTTGGCCTCCCGATCTGCGTTCTGCGCCGTCCCCGTGTAGGGGCGGCCTCCTGCCAATAGGTTAGGGATGTGCGCGCCGTCGCCCATCGCCCAGACCCCATCCATCCCCTTGACCGCCATCGTCGGCTCGGTCATGATGGCGCCTCTCTTGTCCTTCTCACAGTCCAGCGTCCGGGTCAGTGGCGAGGGCACGACGCCCGCCGACCAGAGCAGGGTGCGGGTGGGGATATACTCCCCTTTGCTCAAGGTGATGGAATGATCATCCGCCTTGCCGATCTTCTGCCCCAGTCGCATCTCGATCCCGCGCTTCTGAAGCTGCCGAATGGCATATTTGGCAAGGGAAGGGTCAATGGTCGGCAGGATCTGCTCCGCCATGTCCATCAAGACGACGCGGATCTCGTCCGGCCGGACATGAGGGTAGTCGCGGGCGGCGTCTTTCATCAGGTCTCGGATCGCCCCTGCCGCCTCAACGCCAGTGTAGCCCGCCCCGACCACCGCGACGGTCAGGAAGGACTGCCGGGCAACGCCATCACTCTCTTCGTTCGCCTGCTCCAAACAGGCCATCAGGTGGTTCCGCAGCAGTGTGGCATCGTCCAGCGACTTGAGCGTGAAGGCGAACTTCGCGACGTCTTCCTGCCCATAGAACGATGTCGTGCTGCCCAGGCTTAGGACGAGCTGGTCGGCCTGCACCGTCTCGGTCTCATCCGTCAGCGGGCGGCGGAAGGTGACGGATTTGGCCCTCATGTCTATCGCCGTCACTTCCCCCATGACGAAGCGCGTCTTCTTTAGGAAGGCCCGCAGCGGCGAAATGACGTCCGCCTCGTCCAGCATCCCGCCTAATGCCTCGGTCAGAAACGGCGTGAATAGCAGGAAGTTGTCGCGGCTGATCAGCGTCACCTCCACCGAGTCGTTGAGACGTATCAACTTCTCCAAAGTCTGTGCGACTTTCAGGCCGCCGAAGCCGCCGCCGACAATGACGATATGGGTGTTGGGCATGGCTTTGCTCTCTTCTAAGTATCTCAATATATTCTACCCAATATGTTTGTGAAAAAAATCACAAGACTGCATCGCTTGACAAAATCCTAATGCCGCCCCATGATAAGATCATGGCAGAGCAACAATCAGTTGATTCCTTGAACCCCTGGCGCACGCGCGGCAGCCGCGAAGTCTACATTAACCCCTGGATTCGGGTTCGCGAGGATCACGTCATCCGCGCCGACGGGCAGGACAGCATCTACGGCGTCGTCGAATTCCAGAACCACGCGCTGGGCATCGTCCCGGTCACGGACGATGGCGACACGTTTCTCGTCGGCCAGTGGCGCTACCCGCTCGGCCTCTACTCCTGGGAGATTCCCGAAGGTGGCGGCCCGCTCCACTTGCCGCTGCTGGAAAGCGCGCGGCGCGAATTGGCAGAAGAGACCGGCCTGACGGCCGCCTCCTGGACCGACCTCGGCCAATTCCACCTGTCTAACTCCGTTACCAATGAGGCCGGCCAGATCTTCCTGGCCCGAGACCTGACGCTGGGCGAAGCCGCCCCGGAGGGCGACGAAGTCCTCGCCCTCCGCCGCCTGCCGCTCCTCGAAGCCCACGCCATGGCGATGGATGGCCGCATCACCGACGGCGTTTCTATCATCGGCCTGGCCCGCGCCGTTTATCTCCTCAGCATGTGAAAATAGTACTTGACATACATTAGATTGTGATGTATAGTGGTTGCATGAGTGAAGAACAGGAACTAAAAAAGGGCAGCACACCGATCTTGATCCTGGCCGTGCTGGCAGAAGGACCGCGCCACGGCTACGCTATCGCCCGCGAGATCGAGCGCCGCAGCCGTGAAGCCCTCTCGGTCGGCGAGGGCGCCCTGTACCCCGCCCTGCGCGCCCTGGAGCGCGAAGAGCTTGTGCAGAGCGAATGGCAGACGCAGCCCAGCGGCCCCGCCCGCCGCGTCTACACCCTGACCGACGCCGGCCAGGCCAAACTGTCGTCCCAGGTGCGCGCCTGGAGCCGCTTCTCAAAGGCCGTCAATGACATCCTTGGAGACATCAACGGAGGCAATCCCCATGTTCAGCCCGCATGACAGCCCCACCGTCAACGAATGGTTCCAGCGTCTCGACGCCGCCTGGCGGGGCTTGCCCACCGAAGAACGCGACAGCCAGCGCGAGGAGATCCGGCAGCACCTAGTAGCCTTTCAGGGTAGAATGGACAAGTCTGAGGAGGCTGATCCATGTCTGCGAAAAAGTATCATGTGTCTCTGACCGAGGCCGAGCGCGAAGAACTGACCCGTTGGAGCAAATCCCAACGTCACTCGGAGCGCGAACGCAAGCGCGCCCGTATCCTGCTTCTGGCCGATGAAGCGAGGGAAGGCGGCGCAGCCAAAGATGCCGCCATCGCCGCCCAGGTCAGAGTCTGCTTACCCACCGTCAACCGCGTCCGTCAGCGGTTCGTGGAGCGCGGGTTGCAGCCCAGCCTGCACCGCAAGGAGCAGGAACACCGCAAAGAGCGTCTCCTCGACGGCGAGGGCGAAGCCCATCTCATCGCCCTGGTGTGCGGCGCCCCGCCGGACGGCCACAAGCGCTGGGGACTGCACCTGTTGAGAGACACGCTCATCGAGCAGCGGGTCGTGGATACGATCTCGCACGAGGCGGTGCGTCAGACGCTTAAAAAAATGAACTTAAACCCTGGCTAAAGAAGTGCTGGTGCATCCCGCCGGAGCAGAACGCCGAGTTCGTCTTCCGCATGGAAGACGTTCTCTCCGTGTACCAGAGGCCGCTGGACGAGAAGCGCCCGCTGGTCTGTCTGGATGAAGCCAGCAAACAGCTCCTCTCGGATGTGCGGCCTGCGCTCGCCATGAGTGCAGGCCAGGCCGCCCGTCAAGACAGCGAGTATGTCCGCAACGGCACGGCCAGTCTGTTCATGGTCTCGGCCCCGCTCTTGGGCTGGCGGCATGTGGAGGTCACGGACCGGCGCACCTGCCGGGACTTCGCCCAGGTCATCAAGACGCTGGTGGACGAGCAGTTCGCTGGGGCCGAGAAGATCGTTCTGGTCATGGACAACCTCAACACGCACACGCCCGCCAGTCTGTATGCGTCCTTCCTGCCCGCCGAGGCCAAGCGGCTGGCGGAAAGGCTGGAAATCCACTACACGCCGAGGCACGGCTCGTGGCTGAACATGGCGGAGATCGAACTTTCGGTGCTTGCGCGTCAGTGTCTGGCCGAGCGCATGGGCACCAAAGCCCACCTGCAAAAGCAGGTCGCGGCCTGGCAGACCAGGCGCAATGCCAGCAGCGTCAGGATTGACTGGCGC
>JANLUQ010000307.1:0-4499 GCA_031363565.1 Armatimonadota bacterium
GAGCGCCGCGCGGCTGGACTTCGTCACCTGGAAGGTCAGGAACACAGGTCCCTGGTGTATGGTCTTAATGTCACCGACCTTGGCCGTTTGAATGAACCCGTTGATCTCCTGCTTGGCAGCTGGGGGCAGACTGGACAGGTCCGGGTTGAAACCATTCACGCCGACCACGCCCATGCCCGACTGCCGGGCGAGAACATCCATCGGCGTATTCTGGCGCAGAAGATCGGTCGCCGTGGCGGCATCCACGGTGTTCCGGGTCACCACGGTGGTGGCCTGGACCTGCTGCGGCAGTGCGAACTTGGCGCTGTTCCTAGTGTAGAACGCGGCCACCTGGGCGGGCGTCAAGGCAACGTCTTTGATCCGCAGGTTTTCCAGCGCGATGGACGATTGCAGATCCTGCCGGAACTCGGCCATCTTCGCCGGGTCCTGCGTGTAGGGCGTGAGGAGCTGCGGCGAACGGCGCTGGATGTCCTGGATCTGCGCGTCCACGTCCTTCGTGGTCGGCGTCACCCCGTCGCGGGCTGCTGCCTGCGCCACCAGCGCGTTGAGGACCATCTTGCTCAATACTTGCTGGCCGGCCTGATGCTCTAGCTGGTCCTGGTACTGCTTTTTCGTGATCACGACCCCTCCTACCGTCACCAGCGGGCGGTTGGTGGAATAGCGCATGTAAAGAAGCCCGTTGCCGGCCAGCGACACCACCGTCACGACCCCCAGAAGACCTATGGAGAGAGATTTCATAGTAAGTACAACCTTTTGATTCCGGTCAGGCTGACTCCAGCGTCTGCCTTATAGATTACTTATGCACAAACCGTGCCAAAGTGTCAGGTATCGCGATATTCGCACAAAGTATTTTTGGCACCGCCTCAAATCTTATGCTTGAATCGTCGAGGATCCGGCTTGGGGCCTGATGCTCCCTCCGCGGACGCTTCCATTTACCTCGTGGACAGCTCCGGCCAGGCGGGCGGCCCAGCGGTCCAGGGCCGCGTTCTCCTCCACCCACCGCCGGGCGTTCCGGCCCAGGCGCTCGCGCAGGGCATGGTCGGTCCGCAGGCGCGTGATCGCCTGACGCCACCCGGCGACATCGCCCGGAGCGACGACCAGCCCGTTCTCGCCATCCGTGATGACGTCGGTCTGGCCGGTCGTCCGAGTGGCGATCACGGCCTTACCCATCGCCATGGCCTCCAGGATGGTCGTCACACCCGCCTGGAAGTCCGTCTCGCGCAGCGGCACGACCACAAAGCTCGACTCGGCGTAGAGTGCGCGCAGTGCAGGGTACTCGTAGCGGCGGGCATCCACATTCGCCGGCAGCGCGCGGCCCGCCGTCTGGTCTTCATGCTTGGACCAGGGCGAGGCGGCGGCCAGCTTGACGCAGAGGGAGGGCATGTCGGCAACAGCCTCGATCAAGGTCGGATAGTCCCGCCATTCCAGGCCCGCCGAGCAGATCTGATCCGGGTTGACGGGGCCGCCCAAGGGACGGTAAAAGCGGTCGTCGGCGTGAAAGGGGATCAGGGCCAAAGATTGGGGCGTGATCCCCAGCCGGTCCACCCCCCAATCGTACTGGGCCTGTGCATAGACGAATACTCGGTCCAGTCGGCGCTGCGCCTTCAGGGTTCGGAAGAAGAACTGCTTCTTGCGCGTCGAAAGCCGGTGGCCAATGGTCACATGACCCGCCGTGTGCGGCACCAGCCCCAGCAACAGGGCCAGGGGCACGCCGACGTTCTCACCGTTCGAGAAAATGGATGTGTATTCCCTCCGACGCGCGAACGCGAGGGCGGCAAGGGCGGCATCGCGCCCGCCGAGCTTCCGCGCCAGGCGCACGGCGGGCGTGGTGTCCGCGTCCACGGCGGCATAGTCGAGAATGTCCACCGGCAGGCCATGGCGGTCACGCAGGGCGGCGGCGAGGGCGTGGTAATCCATGGTCGGGTGCCGGTCCGCCGCCACATCGGCCTCGATGCCGGTCTTGACGACGCTTGGGATCAGCAGCAGCGTTTTCTTCATGTTTATTCTCTTATGCATGAATCGTGCCAACTGTGCGAACTGTCTCGACGAGCCGCCCATAATTTTTGGCGGCGTCGAACCGCTCCCGTCCAACCCTGCGCGCCTGGGCGGCGAGCCGGGCGCGCAGGGCGCCGTCGGAGGCCAGCGCGGCCAGCGCATCGGCCAGGGCATCCGGGTCGGACGGCGGCACGATCCAGCCGGTCTCGCCGTGCGTGACCGCTTCCGGCAGGGCGCCGACGGTCGTGGTGACGACGGGCAGGCCGGACGCCAGCGCCTCCATGACGGCGAGGGGCAGGCAGTCGCCCCGCGTGGGGAAGACGAAGAGGTCGGCCTGGGCAAACAGGTCCAGCAGGGGACCTGAGTTCGGCTGGACATCGTGCCACACCGTCACGCGGGGCAGGCCCTCCCCCACCCCGCGCGTCTTGGTGACGATGTGCAGGTGGACGTCCAGCGAGCGGGGCAGGTCGGCGAACGCTTCCAGCAGGGTGTCGCCGCCCTTGCGCGCGAAGTCGCCGCCGACGAACAGCAGATTGACCGGGCCGGGACGGCGGGCGGAGCGGTCGAAATCCCAGCGGGCGGTGTCTATACCGGGTGGGATGACCGTGATCGTGTCGGCGGGAACGCCGTAGTCGGCGACCAGCGAGTCCTTGGCCCACTGCGACCAGGCGACCAGGTGCCGAGCGGACCGGAACGCGCGCTGGTTCAGGCGCTTTTTCAGGGCTTCGAGGCGCACATCGCCGCTCGGGACGTGGCCATAGAAGGCGCCCAAGGCGTCGTATTGCAGCGGCGTGGCGTCCAGCGAGATCACCGATGGCATCCGGCGCATCAGCCCCGCCGAGAACAGTGCGGTCACCTGCGTGTGGAACAGGGTGCCGTCCAGCCGCCCCGCCTGCCGGCGCAGGCCGAGCCAGGCGCCCAAAGAGGCGCGCAGCGACCAGTTGGAGCGGACGCCGGGCAGACGGGTCCATGCCCCGGTCAGCCCATCATAGGGGAGGTCAACATAGGTCGGGGTGATGTCCGGTCGGTCTTGCAGGACGCGCTTGAGGTTCTGCGCGTGCGTGGTGTGTCCCAAGGAGTGTTCGAGGGCGAAGCCGAGGTTCATGTGCAGGTCGCCGCCTTCATTATGTCCAAAATCCGTCCCAGGTTGGCCCGGCAGTCGAACTTTTCGCGCGCCCGCCGGAGCGAGGCGTCGCCCATCTGCTGCCGCAGACCCGCATCGGAGACGAGCTGGTCGAGGCGCAGGGCAAGGGCCGCGTAGTCACCCGGCTCCAGCCCGAAGCCCGTCTGGCCGTCGGCGATGATCTCGGGGATGCCGCCCAGCCGCGAAATGACGACGGGCAAGCCGCAGGACATCGCTTCCATGGCGACCAGGGAGTAGCAGTCGGCGAGCGTGGGCAGCACGAACAGGTCAGACATTTGATACAGCCGCACGAGTTCCGGGCTATTATTGGCGATCCCCTGATGCACGACGACGTTTGGCGCGGGCGGGACAGCGTCGCGCGTCACCAGATGCAGCTCCCACCGCGCCGCGACCTGCGTCTCCTTGGCCCAGCGCAGCAGCATCTCCCCACCCTTGCGCGCGAAGTCGCCGCCGACAAACAGCAGGCGGACCACATCGTCGCCGGGGCGGGCGGAGGGGTCCGGTCGGAAAAGGCGCTGGTCCACGCCGGGCGAGACGGGCATGATCTTCTCGGCGGGCACGCCGTAGTCGTCGCGCAGGCTCCGCGCCACCCACTCGTTCCAGGGGAAGAGGTGCCGCGCCTCAGCGTATAGCCGGTCCGTGGCGCGGCGCTTCCAGGCGGCCCCGAAGCGGGCGCGCGCCTTGCCGTAGCCGTACCGGTCGCCCATGGCTTCCATCTGGAGGGGGGTCATGTCCATGACCAGGAAGGCGGGCGCGGCCTGAACCGAGGCGGGAACGGACTTGGCCGCCCAGGTCGCCCACAGCACGGCGTCGCGCGGCCCAGCCTCGGCCAGCCCGGCGCGGATCTCCCCGACGCCGCGCAGGGTCCCCCGGATGCTCGACGGCAGGCCCGGCAGGCGTGACAGGAACCCGGCATCGGCCTGGTAGCAAATTGGAACGACGGCGGCGTCCACAGACGGGTCTTCCGCCGCAACGCGCTCCCAGTTGAGCGCCTGCGTCTTCAGCCCGACCTGCTGGTCCAGGACGAAGGCAAATCGGTAGGTGTGATCGGTCATATCTGTGTCAGCTCTCGTCTGTCCCGGCCAGGACCCGGTCGCGCAGGGCCGAATAGATCAGGTGCCCGATGACCATATGCGCGTCCTCCACCATCTGCATGTTGTCCGAGTGGACGGTGACGTTGTGCTGGGCCATCTGCGCCAGTCTGCCGCCGCCGAAACCGCTCCAGCCCAGCGTCACCGCGCCTGCGGCGTGGGCGGCCTCGACGGCGGCGAGAATATTGGGCGAGTTGCCGCTGCCGCTGATGGCGACCAGCAGGTCACCGGGCCGCAGCCAGGTCCGCGCCTGGGCGGCGAACACGTTG
>JANLUQ010000322.1:0-7715 GCA_031363565.1 Armatimonadota bacterium
CCTCACCAACCTGCGTCGCGCCCTCGGTCCCGAGGCCGCGCGCCTGCTCTCGCCCTCCCCCCGCACCCTCCGTTTCGACCTGTCCGGCGCCTTCGCCGATGCCGCCGCCTTCGACCGGGCTGTGCGGAAGACGCCTTCACACTCTCCTTCGGAAGAAGAATTGGCGCAGGCGGTTGAATTATATCAGGGGCCTTTCCTGCCGGACTGTGTCGACGCGTGGGTCTTGCCAGAGCGCGAGGAGCGCGCGCAGGCTTACCTCGCCGCCCTGGAAGATCTGGCGCAAAAGGCTACCGACCGGAGCGATCCTGCGGCGGCTGTGTACTGGCTTCGGCGCCTGGTCTTTGCCGCCCCCCGCCGCGAGAGTGCCAGCGGCGCGCTGATGATGGCCTTGGCGGAAGGGGGGGACCGTGCCGCCGCCACGCAGGTCTACCAGGACCTGCGGCGGCTGCTCCGCCAGGAACTCAACACGGAGCCTGCCCCGGAAACCAGAGCCTTGCACCGGCGGCTGACGGAGCAGGAGGCCTTGCCCCCGGCGGCTGCGCCGTCTCCTGTGCCCCTGGCACTCACCCTGCGTCACCTGCCCATCCCCCTCACCGACCTGATCGGGCGCACACAGGAGATCGAGGAGGTGATGGGGTGGCTGCGGCGCGGCCGCCTCGTGACGCTGCTGGGCACGGGCGGCGTGGGCAAGACGCGGCTGGCGATCGCGGCTGCAGAAGCCGCGCTGCCTCAGTTCGCAGCCGGCGTCTGGTTCGTGGATTTGGCCCCCCTCAGCGCGCCCTCGCTCGTGCCGGAAGCGGTCGCGAAGGCGCTGGGAATCAGCGACGCGGCGGGGCGCTCCGCCGAGGAGTGGCTGGCTGAGGCCCTGGCCGCCTCGTCTCTGCTGCTGGTGCTGGACAACTGCGAGCATGTCCTGGATGCCTGCGCCGCGCTGTCGTCCCACCTGCTCTCGGCCTGCCCGCACCTGCGGGTGCTGACGACGAGCCGCCAAGTCCTGGGGGTGCCGGGCGAGCAGGTCTACGCCGTCCCCTCGCTGCGTCTCCCGCCCCAAGAGCGCCTCGGGCCGGAGGCCGACCCGGCTTATGCGGAGAAGAACGTGCTGGTGCTGCTGGAATATGGGTCTGTGCGCCTGTTCACGGAGCGTGCGACCCAGACCAGCCCGTCCTTCCGGTTGACCCGGCGCAACGCGGAGTCGGTGGTGGAGATCTGCCACCGCCTCGATGGCATCCCGCTGGCGCTGGAACTTGCGGCGGCCCGCGTGCGTTCGCTGTCGCCGCAGGAGATTTGTGCGCGTCTGGAAGACCGGTTCCGCCTGCTGATGGTCGGGAACCGGGCGGCGGCGCCCCGCCACCAGACCTTGCGTGCGGTCATTGACTGGAGCTACGGCCTGCTGTCGGTGCCGGAGCGTTCCCTGCTGCACCGCCTGAGCGTGTTCGCAGGTGGCTGGCGTCTGGAATCGGCGGAATCGGTCTGTGCTGGTGGCAGCGGGGAGGGAGTTATCGAGCCGTGGGAGGTCCTGGACCTGCTGACGGGGCTGACGGAGAAGTCGCTTGCGTTCGCCGAAATGACGCGCGTGGGGACTGATGGTGTAACGCGCTACCGTCTCCAGGAGACTGTTCGCCAGTATGCCCGCACGCGCCTGGTGGAGTGTGGCGAGGAGGAGGCCGTGCGCGGGCGTCACCGGGACGAGTTTTTGCATTTGGCGGAGCGTGCCAATCCGGAGATGCAGGGGCCGGGACAGACCGCCTGGCTGGACCGGCTGGAGGAGGAGCACGACAACCTGCGGGCCAGCCTTGCCTGGGAGGAGCAGTCTGCGGCGGGGGCCGAGGCGGGTCTACGTCTTGCGGGGTCGCTGTGTTGGTTCTGGTCTGTACGGGGTCATCTGTCGGAAGGGCGTCAGTGGCTGGGCCGTGCGCTGGCACGGACAGAGGCGGGAGCGGCGAGGCCAGACGGCGTGATGGGCGGGGAGGCAACAGCGGCCCGGGGTAAGGCGCTGAACGGAGCAGGGAGACTGGCCTGTAACCAGGGCGACTACGCTGTAGCGCAGGCCTTGCTTGAGGAAAGCCTGACACTCTATCGGCAGTTGGGGGACCAGACTGGCATTGCCGCCTCGCTCGGCAACTTGGGCGTAGTGGCCTTGAACCAGGACGACCACGCTGTGGCGCGGGCCTTGTACGAGGAGAGCCTGACCATTCAGCGACAGCTAGGGGACCAGGCCGGCATCGCCAATTCGCTGAATAACCTGGGAGTAGTGGCCTCGGACCAGGACGACTACGCTGTGGCGCAGGCCTTGCTTGAGGAAAGCCTGATACTCTATCGGCAGTTGGGGAACCAGGGGAACATCGCCAACTCGCTCGGCAACTTGGGAGTAGTGGCCTTGAACCAGGGCGACTACGCTGTGGCGCGGGCCATGTACGAGGAGAGCCTGACCATTCGGCGGCAGTTGGGGAACCAGAACGGCATCTCCTATAGTTTAGAGAGCCTGGCAGAGGCGGCCCATCGGCAAGGCCAGTCGGAACGGGCGGCACGGTTGGGGGGAGCCGCCTCCGCCCTACGCGAGAGCATCGGCAGCCCTCTGAACCCTGCGGACCAAAAAAGATTTGATAAGACGACGGCTTCGGCGGCTGAGGCGCTGGGCGAGGCGGCCTTCGCCGCCGCCTGGGAAGTGGGGCGGGCGATGACGCTGGAGCAGGCGGTGGAATATGGGTTGAGCGACGGGGGACGATCAGGGGGGAGAAGGCCCTCATACCACGGCGGATTTGTCTCTTCCTAATCTCCCTCAGAGGTACGGATATGCGCCGTTATGCCATAGAGGCAGCATGGCCCGAGCAGGCAGAGACTACGGTGAGCAAGGCATCCCAGGCCGATAACCCCATCGGTCAGGTGGCCTATTCATTCGCCGTGTTATGGCAAATATGAGTAGGCGTTCATACCCATATAGGGGTATAATAGCGAGTGGTATTGCGGCGTAGCTCAGTTGGCTAGAGCGTTCGGCTCATACCCGAAACGTCAAGAGTCCAAGTCTCTTATTCGCTAATTATTTGCGCTTAATAGCTTTATTGCTAACTGTTACTGCCTATAAGCGTCCGTTTCCCATGATGTTCCCGCACCCATCAGCGGTGCGTCTCCCAGGGCCAGTGCGCCTCGCAGCGCATCACAAAGCGCTCCCAGTCAAGGCTGGACTTGTTGAGCAGGGGTTCGGCCCGACAGGGCGTGTCTTCGGGCCGGCGGGTGCGGCCCAGCACCGCGCGTGACTGTACGCTCGGGGCGGGCCGCGCGTCGGGCACTACCGTGAGGGTGGTGAACCACCGCGTCCCCCGGATGAAGGCCACGATGCAGCCCAAACGGTCGCGGAACACTCCCTTGTGGAAGTGGCCGAGGTAGTGGCCGTCCCTGGCGACGAAGACAAATCCTTCCTGGATGAATGCCACGGGTTGGCCGTCATTGCTGAAGGCGATCCCGTCTTCCAGCCAGCCGACTGTCTGGCCGAGGAAGTTGAAAATCGGTTCCATCTGTCTCTCCTCTCCCGCGCGCCGACGGCTTATATCGCTCTTCCAGGAAGTCAACGGCTCTCTGCCTACGTGGCGGGCTTGATCAGGAGGTGGTCCTCGACAGCATGGATGCCGGGGGCGTGCCCGGCGGCTCCGAGGATGGCCTCCTTCTCGCTCCAGGTCTGAACCTCTCCCAAAAGTGACACACGCCCGGCTCCGACCTGGACCTGTATGCCGTCGGCTTCATGCCGGATGCGGCGGAACTGGCGCTCGGCCCGTCGTCCCAGCGCGGCCTCCATGGAGCGCCGGATCTCCTCCGTGTCGCCTTGCATCTCGCTTTGCGTCTCGCCATGAGCGGGCGAGACGTGGATGTTGTTGATGATCTCCCTCACGCCTGCTACGCTGCCGACGACATGTTCGGCGTACTGACTGTCGGCGGCACACGAGCTGGTGCCTTCCAGGATGACGCAGCCGGCTTCAACCGTAGTCTCGATGCTCTCCTGTAGTGCCACGGCGTTCCGCTTCAGCGCGTGGCGGACCGCCTGCGCGATCTGGGTGTCGGACCAGGACGAGCCGGCCGGGTCTTTGACCTGGATCTCGTCGGCGACGTCCAGGACGCCGACCACCCGGTGCGCCGCCTCCTCCGCCGCCATCTTCCGCGCATTGCTGCCGACGCTGCCTGTCAGCGTCACAACGCCGTGCCCTATTTGAATGCCCACCTCGGTCTCATCAACGTGTGCGTCCAAGTGCAGCTCTTGCAGAACGTCGTGATGGATCTGCGCGTCGGTCTTATCCTTCAAGTGGTGTAGCATTGGATTGTCCTCTCTTGCTAGACTGCCCTGCCCTGATACATTCTCAGCGGTATATTCTCAGCGGTCTGCGGTGAACGGTTCGGAATGGCTCTCCAAATATAGCGGCGTGCAGGCTTGGCAGTAGTGGCGCCACACGTCCCGCCGGACCGCGAAGAGCCAGCCATTGATCTGCTCCGTCGCCTTGTCGCGACTGAGCAGCGGGCGCAAGGCAATGGGAACGTCCGCCCGCTCCAAACACCCCGCGCCGTCACAGGTGATATGCCGACCATCAGCTGATACGCTCATCTCCTGCTCACTTCCCGCTTATCTCCCGTTCACGCTTCTCTCCGAGAGACAGCAGAGGTTCGCGAAGTAGAGGTTCGCGAAGTCGTCTGAATCGGGTCGAGCGAGAGGACGGCTTTGGTGTAACTGGCCCGCTCGAAGGCGGCCGGTTCTGCCGCAGAGAACTGCCGGGCCAGCCCGCGCATCTGCATGATGCCGGCGGGGCCGTGCTGCTCCATCCACTGGGACATCTCCTGAAGCATCTCACCGACTCGGTTTACTCCATTTTGGAGCAGCTCTGAAGCGAGCATGGACACGTTCGCCCCGGCAAGGACCGCCTTGAGCACGTCCTCATGCGTGTGGACGCCACCCGTCAGCGCGAAGTCGGTAGAGAGGGTGCCGTACAGGAGCGCGATCCAGCGCAGGGGCAGGCGCAGGTCGTCGGGGCCGCTCAAGACCTGTCCCATGATGGGGCGCCGGCTTTCCAGATCTAGATCGGGCTGGTAGAACCGGTTGAACAACACAAGGCCGTCCGCCCCAGCTTCGACCAGGCGCTGGGCCATGTTCGGCAGGGAGCTGAAATACGGGCCGATCTTGACGGCGAGCGGGAGCCGGACGATGCGCCGAACCTCCCGCACCACGTCGAGGTACATCTGCTCCACCGCCTCTCCCGTGAGAAGCGGATCGGTCGGGATGTAGTAAAGGTTCAGCTCCAGGGCGTCCGCGCCGGCCTCTTCGATCAGGGGCGCGTACTGTGTCCACTCGCCGGGCGAAGTCCCATTCAGGCTGGCGATGATTGGGATACTGGCAGCTCGCTTGGCGAGGCGAATCTCATCCAGATAACTGTCCGGCCCGATTGGGTCGTGATCCCAGCGGGGGAAATAATTCAGGGCGGATGTAAATCCGCCCGCACCGACGTGTGGGCCTGCCTCATGGGGAAACTGTGCCATGCTGATCTGCTCGGCGAAAAGCGAGTGCAGGACGATCGCCGCGACGCCGGCGTCTTCCAGCCGCCGGACGCCGTCCACGGTGCGCGACAGCGGCGAGGCGGAAGCCACCAAGGGGTTCTTGAGCGGCAGGCCGAGGTATGTGGTGTTCAGGTCGGCAGTCATGGTGAGACCTCGTTTTTGGCCGTTTGGCCTCCCTTTACTTGACGATGAGAACAGGGCAGTGCGCGTGGTGGGTCACGCGGTCGGAAACGCTCCCAAGCAAAACCGACTTGAAATCGCCTAGCCCCCGGCTGCCCAGCACGATCAGGTCACATCCCTCTTCCTCGGCCGTGCGAACGACCTCTGCGGCAGGAGAACCGACCTTCGGGCGGCACTGGTAGGGCACGCCGACTTTATCCAGGACGCGGCCCGTGCGAGAGATTGCTCGCCCCTGCGTCTCCGCGATGTACTCCTCGTTCATGCCGCCGAAGACGACTTCCCCGTAAGGACCGACGCTCTGGTAAGGCTCGAAAACATTGATGATGGTAAGACGTGCGGCAAGCTTACTTGCCAGATCCGCAGCGACTGCGGCGGCCTTGAGCGCACATTCTGACCCATCGGAAGCAAGGAGGATATAAGTAAACACCGGAGTCCCTTTCGTTTTCAGCCCATCGGATTGTGCCGCATCACGCGGCAGCCGGTCCTGCGGGCGGCCTAGCCTCATCCATCAGGACAGTGTTATGATAGCGAATCGGCGGGGATGGCGCATCCGCCATTTGGCGGATTGTGGCTGTGGGGACGTAAAAAAGCCCCCGGCGTGGAGGCCGGAGGCGGGAAAGAGAGTCCGCAGGGTGATGTGGCTTGGGGGCCTTTCAGCAAGGGGTGGGCAGGAGGCCGTGGCGGGCGGCCCAGACGGCGGCCTGGACGCGGTCGGAAACGCCGAGCTTGCCGATGATGTGTTCGACATGACTCTTGATCGTGCTTTCGGCAACGAACAGGATCGCGGCCATTTCCCGGTTGGGCAGGCCCGTCGCGAGCAGCCGCAGAACCTCATGCTCGCGGTCGGTCAGCGGCTCGATCAGGTCCTCCGTGCCGGGCATTCCCGGCGTGATGCCGCGCAGCAGACGCGATAGGCCCCCCGCGCTGAGAAGCATCTCCCCCTGGTCCACGGCGCGCAGGGCGCCCAGCAGGGATTCCTGATCCACGCCTTTCAGCAGATAGCCAGCAGCCCCACCGGCGACGGCGCGCGCCATGTAGGTCGGGTTATCGTAGGTCGTCAGCATGACGACTGCGGTTTCGGGACTCTGCGCTTTCAGGGCTTGCAGCGTATCTAGGCCGTCCCCGCCCGCCATTCGGATGTCCAGCAGGACGATCCGGGGCCGGGTCCGGCTGACGACCTCCAGCGCCTCCCGGCCGGACGACGCTTCCCCAACGACCGTAAACTCTGTGTATTCCAACATGCTTCGGACCCCGCCGCGCCAGATGGCGTGGTCGTCCACCAGGACGGTCCGTACTGATAGGTTCGCGGGTGTTGATGCGTTCGCGGGTGTTGATGCGTTCGTGGGTGCGGTGTTCAAGTGGCCTCTCCTTTTTTGTCTTCCGCTTTATCTTCCGCCGGAATCGGGAAAATGGCACGCACTGCGGCCCCTTCCCCCGGCTTGCCCTGGACCTCAAAGTGACCATCCATCAGCCGGACACGCTCGATCATGCTCTGCATGCCGACATGCTCTCCAGCATCCAGAACCCGCTCCCGGTCGAAGCCGACCCCCCAGTCGCGCACTTCCAGCAGCAGATGGTATTCCTCGCTGTGGGCATCTTTCTCTTCCAGTAGCAGCACATGAACGCGCGAGGCGTGGGCGTGCTTGCGCGCGTTTGTCAGGGCTTCCTGGGCGACCCGATAGACGGCGGTCTCCAGCGACTTGTTGAACCGCCGACCGGCGATGTTGTGCGCGAAGTCGGCGTCCGCCCAGTTGGCCCGTGACTTCTCCTCGGAGACCGCCTCTTCCAGTGCCCCCGCCAGACCCAGATCGTCCAGCGCCAGGGTCCGCAGGCCGTTAACCAGGCGGCGCGACTCCACCACGGCCTCTTTCAAGTAGCGCAAGCCTTGGTCCAGGTCGCGCTCGGCTTTCTCCTGTTTCCCAAGGAGGTGGGCGTGGCGGAACGACTCCAAGTGCGCGTGTGCGGCCATGACGAACTGGGTCAGGCCGTCGTGCAGGTCATAG
>JANLUQ010000361.1:0-7471 GCA_031363565.1 Armatimonadota bacterium
TTATCCTTCCGCGCCCTCTGGTCTTGCCACGCCCTCTTGTCTTGCCGCGCCCTCTTGTCTTGCCACGCCCTCTTGTCTTGCCGCGCCCTCTTGTCTTGCCGCGTGGAACAGGGCGCGGAGGAGAAAACAGGGCGCGGAGGAGAAAACAGGGCGCGGAGGGGAAAACAGGGCGCGGCAAGCGGCGCCCCTACGGGGAGAGGGCATTTTCCAAGAACGTGAACGCGCCGACGCCGTGGAATTGGTGGCCGCCGTTGAAGGCCTCAGAGTCGAAATGTTCAGGAGCGCCGAAGGTCTGGTAGATGTCTCGCGCCTGGGTGACGGCCATCTCAAACGCGGCGAAAGGGAAGATGGGATCGGCGCGGCCGCTCTCGGCGAACAGGGCGCGCGGGGCGACGAGGGCGGCGAGGTCCGGCATCTCGGCCAGGCGCAGCAGGCTGGGGACGTAGTTATCCACGCAGTGGTCTATCGAGAGGATAGAGGCCTGGAAGGTGTTGAAGTAGCCCGCGACGATGCAGGCGCGGACGCGCGTGTCCCAGGCCGCCGTGAACAGGGCGGCCAGGCCGCCGCCGGAGATGCCCAGGACGGCCAGGCGGGCTGGGTCCACGCAGTCGGTGCGGGTCTCCAGATAATCCAGGGCGCGGGCAGAGTCCCAGACGCGCCAGCCGGCCAGGGTCTCGCCGAGCATCAGGGCGGCCATGCTGTCGCGCGTGCAGGAGTTCGCGTCGGGCCCCTGAGCATGTGCCTTGGCGTCGCGCCGCCGCCCGAAGCTGGGCAGTTCCAGGGCGAAGGTGGGGTAGCCGCGCCGGACGCATTGCAAGGCGAAGTCCTGCGCGTACTCGTCGGACCGGTCCAAAGGCCGCTGGGAGCCGTCGGGAGCGATGCCGACAATCGAGTCCACGCCGCGCCCGTGACCGGGGAGGCACAGCACGGCGGGGCTGCCGGGCGGGCAGTCGTCCGGGATGAGAAGATACCCGAAGGCGCGCAGGCCGGGCCGGGTGGTGAAAGTGACTGTCTCGCGCCGGTAGCCGTCGAGCTGCCGCGTCTCGGTAACAGCGGGGGCGAGCGGCGGGCGCTCCCAGGTGTCCAAGCCGCCGAGGGCCTCGCCGAAGTCCCGGCGGAAGTTGCCCTGCCAGGCGGTACGCTCCTCGGGCATCATCGCGGCGGCCTGGGAGCGGTTCCAGGCGCAGCGTCCTTCGAGGGCCTCGATGCGGCTCCGGCGGTAAACGCCGGTGTCAAATTCGGTGGGTTCCGTAGTGGATTCCGTAGTGGGTTGCATGGGGCCTAGTTCGCGTGACTGGGGGGAAGTTCCTGCGTGGGAAAGAAGAGGCAAGGGGAGGATGCGGGAAGGGGGAGGAGGGCGGGGGAACCCCGCCACTACACCACGCGTGTCACCGCCCGGTAAACGCCGCCATCATTGCCGCCCGCGCCGCTTCCACATCGGTCGTGTAGACGCGCACCTCCTGGATGGAGCTTCCGCCGCGCACTTTGACGAGGAGGCAGCCGCTGCACTCATCGTGGAACTTGATCGCAGGCGGGCCGTTCCGGAGTGTCTTGATCAGGCCGAGCGAGATCTTGCTGACGCTCTCGAGCCGGGCGGCGGCGCGGGCGGGCGCTTCAGCAGCGGCGATGACCGTGGTGTGACTAGCCGCATATTTGCCACCACTGAGGTGGCCGGAAGGTCTGTTGGTTGCCATAGGTAGTGCTGATTATTACCCAGTTTCGTGCCTGGGAAAAGATGGCTGCCACGTTTGTGGGCGAGGGGCAGGTGGGAACAATGACACGCCATGCCTTACCCGCAAGTCGAATTTGAAGATCTGCCCGTCATCCGGTACACGCCCGGCCCACGTTTCGTCGGCGCTTCCCACACCGTTGGGCCGAATCGGTGGGGTATCCGTCCGTCTGGGCGCGTATTCTACGCTGCCCCGGTGCTGGGTGCCTCCTTACTTTTTTCGGCGCTGCTTCACCATCCAAAGCCTGCTGCCCTGCGGGGTGCCTCGCATCCCACCCGCATTGCTGCGCCTGCCATCCCGGCGGTTCCGCATGCGGCGGCCTGGGACACCGACCTGGATGCTGCCCCGCGGAAGGGCCAGTTCGTGCGCTACTTCCGCATGAGGGCAACCGCCTATACCCCGATCAATACGCGCATGGAAGGCGGGCGTTACACCTCGACCCTGCGTGATGGGCGTTCGATGCACGGGGTGGCCGTGGACCCCGGCCTGATCCCGCTCGGTTCGCGGCTCTGGATACCCGGCTATGGGCATGCGGTCGCTGACGACATCGGCGGGGCGATCAAGGGGCATCATGTGGACATCCGCGTGCAGATGTATGGCCACATGAGCGATTGGGGCACCCGGCCCGTGCGCGTGTATGTGCTTCAGGAGCCGAAGGAAAAACCGAAGGAAAAGTGACCGGCTGATGGCGACCAGCCCCTGGGTTTCTCCTGGGCCACCTTTGCGCCGCGCCTGCTCTCCCGCTTTCTCGAAGAACAGGGCGCTCGCCAAAATCGCCACCCCCAAGCCCGTCGCGCAGACCGCCCGGAAGCAGGTCTGGGGCGCTCCCAGCCGCTTGGCGAGGGGTCTGCTCCAGCCGATAGGTACGGCCACAGCGCACGCAGGTCTTCATGGCCGGTGTTCCTATCTACCGTCACGCGGTTCCCCACCGCTGTGGGCGGGGCCTGCACCCGAGGGCGGAGCCTGCATCGGCGCGGTAAAACCGTGCCCGCCTGCCGTGTCCTTCTGCCGTTACTATACCCCAGGGCGGGTACACTGTAGGGGAGCAAAAGAACCGGAGAAAAATCCAATGGCGAAACCGCCCAAACCGCAGACCACACCCAAGCCGCAGAGTGCGGGAAAATACGTCAAGAAGACCGCCGCACCGCCCAAGGCGCGGCCACAGGCAGCACAGTTCGAGGCCGCGCCCGAAGGGAAGAAGCCGTTCAGCGGGGCGTCATTCAGCGGGCCACCGTTCGGCGGGCCAAAGCCGAAGGCGTCCGGCGCCCCGGCGAAGTACCCAACGGCAAAGCGCGCAGCCCCAAAGCCGGGCAAGGCAGCCCCTGTCCCGAAGCAAGTGGAGGCCGCGCCCGAGCCGGAAGAGACCGAACTGCCCGCGTTTTCCGACCTCAACCTTTCCGAGCCGCTGGCGCGGGCCATCGCTGACTTGGGTTTTGAAGCGCCGACCCCGATCCAGGCGCGGGCTATCCCGCTGCTGCTGGCCGGGCGGGACCTCATTGGGCAGGCGCAGACCGGCACCGGCAAGACGGCCGCCTTCGCCCTGCCTCTCATCCAAATGTGCGACCTCTCTAGTAAGCAGACGCAGGCCCTCGTTTTGGAGCCGACGCGCGAATTGGCCATACAGGTGGCGGGCGGCATCCACGCCCTGGCAAAGCATACCGGCCTGCGCGTCGTGCCGGTCTACGGCGGGCAGCCGCTCGACCGGCAGTTCCGCGCTCTGAAGGAAGGCGCACAGATCGTGGTCGGCACACCAGGGCGCATCATGGACCACCTGCGGCGCGGGACGCTCTCGATCGAGAACGTCAAGCTGTGCGTGCTGGACGAGGCCGACGAGATGCTGGCGCTGGGCTTTTTAGAGGATATGGAGACGATCCTGGCCGAGCTGCCCACGCCGCGTCAGCTCGCCTTCTTCTCGGCGACGATGCCGCCGCGCATCGCCGGGCTGGCCCAGAGGTTCCTGACCAATCCCGCCCATGTCGCGATTGATGCCAAGCGGCGCACGGTCGAGACGACGAACCAGACCTACTACGAGGTCGCGCCGGGCCGAAAACTGGAGGCCCTGGCCCGCGTGCTGGACATGGAGACGCCCGGCCCGACCATCGTCTTCTGCCGGACGCGGCAGGAGACGAACGACCTGGCCGATGCCCTGCGCCTGCGCGGCTACAGCGCCGAGGCTCTGCACGGCGACTTGGGGCAGGCCGACCGGGACCGAGTCATGCGCCGCTTCCGCGAGGGGCTGGCCGACCTGCTGATCGCCACCGATGTGGCCGCGCGCGGCCTGGACATCGAGACGGTCACCCATGTCATCAACTACGACATCCCGTGGGACGTCGAGCAGTATATCCACCGCATCGGGCGCACGGGCCGAGCCGGGCGGACCGGGGACGCGATCACGCTGGTCGAAGGCCGCGAGCGGCGGCAGCTCCGGGCCATCGAGCAAATGATCGGGACTCCCATCAAGCCCGCCCGCATCCCCACCGCCGCCGACATCGCCGCCCGCCGCCGGGACCTGTTCCAGGAGTCCCTGCGCGAGACACTGGCCGCCCGCGCCTTCGACGGGCATCTGGCGACGGTGGAGGCTCTGGCCGAGGAGTACGACAGCTCGGAGATCGCTGCCGCCGCCTTGCAGATGCTCTGGCAGTCCCAGCATTCCGGCCCAGCCGAGGCCGCCGAGGAATTAAACGCCGACTCGGAGCAGCCCGAGGTCGGCATGGCCCGCTTGTTCATCGGCCTGGGCCGTCAGGACGGCCTGCGCCCCGGCGACCTGGTGGGCGCGATCAGCAATGAGGCGGGGCTTGCGGGCAGGACCATCGGCGCGATTGATATTCTGGACCGCACTGCGTTCGTCGAGGTGCCCGCGCCGGACGCGCAGAAAGTCGTCATCGCCCTGCGGAATGCGACGATTCGGGGCCGCAAGGTCAAGGTCGAGGTGGCCCAGTCAGGTGGCGGCATGACACGGGGGAAGGAGCAGCGATTTGGAAGATAAGAGCGCGAAACAGTCGGAGCGGGCGACGGTTTGCCGCGCCGTCGCGGAGGAGTTCGCCTTGCCGGAAGCGGAGATTTCGAGCGACGTGTTCCTCGCCGCGAAGTGGCAGGGCGAGGCCGAGGAAGGGGCGGTCATCCTGGTCCAGACTGGGGATGCCCTCCCGGCGGGCGACACTGAAGAGGTGGCCGAGTCATGGATGCGGGTCAATGACTGGCTGGAGGAGCAGGGCGTGGATCTGTACGCTGAGGTCAAAAGCGATGCTGTGGTGGCGTTCTACCGCTCCTCCTAGCGGCGGCAAGCCGCCGAAGTGATGCCTCCGTCGAGGATAACCCATAGATGAACACTCAGTCAGTCAGCACACCTACTATCATCAGCGTTCTGGTCGTCACGGTCCTGCTCTTCGGGTTCCTCGGCTGGCGCTACTTGACTGCACCGCCGCGAGACGCGCGCGGCCAAGACCTGTCGCGGGCCGGCGTCCAGCCGCGCAACATGTCCTATGGTCCGAAACCGCCTGCCGCCACCGGGGTCAAGCCGGGGATGGTCCCAAAAAAGACGCACTGAAAGAAGGGCAGGAAAAAAATGCCAACCGAAGACCAAGTTCAGCCCCGCCGAGACCTCAGAGGTCTCTGGCTGCTGCCGATCCTTGCCCTCGGCCTAGCAGTATTCGTCGCTACCTGGAAGAAGCCGCCTCCACGGCATCTGCCGACGCGGTTCGAGACGGCGGAACAGGCGAAGTCTGACGCCTATCACCATGCTATCTACTTCATGATCGGCCGAGTCGGGCAGGGGCAGCCGAAGGGGTTTAGCGTGATCGGCCTCGCTCCCTACAGACGCGATACCATCATCAAACTGGGGCCTGACCGGTTCCGCTGCTCCGGTTTTCTCGGAGTGCGCTCCCAATCGGGCCAGGAGCAGAAAGAAGGCTGGCAGTGCGTTGTCTCCGGAACTCGCGATAACTGGGTCTGCGAGAGCTTTCAGCACACACTGCCGGAGCGTATGACGCCGGCCGGGGCGCAACCGGACCCGGCGACCACAAACACGGAGTAAACGATGAGGCCGTGCCACTTCCACCAGAGCCCGCGCGGAACGGCGAGCTTCCGGGGAGTGGCCTCACGAGGCGGCATCCTCTTTGCGAAGCTGCCTCAGCCGCCGTCCGAGCAAGATCGCGGGCAGCCAGAGAAACACGGGGGACATCGCCGCGAACACTATCCCCCCCGATGCGTGAGTGGCATCGGCCACCAGCCACAGAAAGAAACCGAGGGCGATCCCGCCCGCCGGAGAGAGCAGGATCATTCGGTCCAGAAAAGCCCGTTCGCGCGGCCCAGCGGCGTTTCGGAGTCGCACATACAGGAACGCGACGCCGCCGAAGAGGATTACGACCATCCCGACAAGACCCGCAAGAACTGCGTTCATCGGTTCACCTTAGGCGGGTCTGTTGTTCGGATGTCACGCCCCGCCTTCCTTCTCTCTTATAGACCCGGACCAACGGCAAAAGTTGCAATACACCCAATATCGGCGTTGGAAGACTGGAGTGGAACCGCCGAACCCTTTTGCTTCTAGTCTGCGTTATCAAAGGTATGAAACGCTCTGCCTTCACGCTCATCGAGATTCTGGTCGTCATCGGCATCATCGCGGTCATCGCGGCGATCTTGTTTCCCGTGTTCGCTTCGGTGCGCGAACGGGGCCGCCGCACGGCTTGTCTATCCAATGAGCGGCAGCTCGGGATGGCGATGCTGCAATATGTGGCTGATAATGGGGAGACGTTTCCCGGCGGCGTGACCTGGGCGGGCGACAGATGGGTGAGCCAGACGTACCCCTACGTCAAAAGCACCACCTTGTTCCAGTGTCCTAGCGACGGCAGTACGGCTGGCACTGCGGACGCGACCGGCGGATTTTGGGTCAGCTATGGCCTGAACTTCGATCTGGCCCGGCATCAGTTCGAGATGGACCCGGTTTCCGGCGAAATCGTGCGTCCTGCCGAAGGTTCCGGACTCGCCGCCCTGACGACCCTCACCAAGACCATCCTCTTTTTTGAGGTCAGCAATGGCGGGGCTGTCCTCAGCACGAGGCCTCACTACACGGACTGCTCGGTCGTGGGGAACGCAGGCATGGCCGGAAGTGGACAGTCTGACGGCAAAGGCGGCACGCTGACTGACCCGACTTACCCGATCACCTCCAGCAGTTTCAGCAGCTTCCCGTTCGCCCTGTACGCGACCGGGAATGTCGGCGGGCGGCTGCTCAACGGGGCGACGAAAGCCGGCAAGATACTGGGCGGCGGCAGCACGCCGCGCCACGCGGGCGGGGCCAACTATGTTGCCTGTGATGGTCATGCCGTGTGGCTCAGGCCGGAAGAGGTGTCGGGGGGGAACAATGCGGCGGCGGCGGATAATCCGCAAAAGGCCGAGGTAAACCGCGCAGCCGGCACGGCGGGAGGCGGGTACGTCCTAACCTTCAGTCGCAATTAACGCCGCTCCCCCACTTCTCCCATGCGGCCTTTACCGTGGGGCCGGGGTCGTCGCCCTCGATCTGCTGCTCCCGATACTGGTCAATGCTCGTGATCGGCTCCAGGGTCGTGCCGTCCGAGGCGCGCGTCAGCAGGACATGGCTGCCTTCGCCCTGGTCATCGGTCTTGGCTTTGGCCTCGAAGCGCTTGTCGTGGTCCTTGACGAACTCGGCGAGGCGTCGGGCGTCTTCGTGTGTCATAACCCTAGTGTTTCCACTTCGCCGGAGCCGGAAACCAGGCGCGGGGCTGGTA
>JANLUQ010000446.1:0-5274 GCA_031363565.1 Armatimonadota bacterium
TGCTCCTTCATCAACGGGTAGTTAAAAGTGTGGCGGATCTTGGCGCTCTTGGCGGCCCATAAAATGGTCTCGGTGGCGTGGGTGAAGTAGCGGCAGGCGAGGTTCGGGGGCGGGTTGACCTTGTACCAGGCGATGTCGTTCAGTATCTTGTAGTCCAGCACTTGCAGGCCATAGCCGACGCTGTGGATGTTGTGGGATGTGCCCGTCACCCAGAGGGTGCCGTCGGGCTTCAGGATGCGGCGGCACTGGTCGAGCCAGAGCAGGTTGAAGTTGTGGTCGCCGATGATGCCCTGGGACTTGTCCCAGCCGCCCTTGTCCACGCGCACCATGCGGCCCACGACGCAGGTGATGCCACCGTTGGACAGGAAGTAGGGCGGGTCGGCGAAGATCATGTCCACGGACTCGCCCTGCATCCGGCGCAGCAACTCTAAAGCATCTGCCTGATACAGACGCAGGCGGCCGTCGGGGCTGGTCCTGCATGAAGGGTCAGACGGTCAGTGTAAGCGTCTTGGCTTTTTCTGCGTGCTTGATTGTGTCGTTGAACCGGAGAAGGTCGTCCGCCGAATAATCATCCCATACACCGTCCAGCAGAGCGGAGAGGGCAGAGGCGTTGAGATTCAGTCGGTACGCGGCTTCCTCCGATACCATCCCCTTTTCCGTGATCGCTTTGCTCAACTTGTTGACGAGGTGGGCCTTCCTCAGTTCTTCTTCCGGATTCGGCAGGCCCATGTCGGCAAAGACGTTATGGCTCATTGGTGTTCCCCTTAGAGGCTCTCACCCATTCGGCGTGCATGACTCCCGCCTGCTTCAAGCGGGTACGCACCATAAATGGCGCGGTAGGTATCAGTGTCGAAGTTCTCAACGACTTCCACGACGCTCGCGCCGCCGAAGCCGGAGAGCGGCTTTGCCTTCGGAGACCGATCACCCTCTTGCGCTTTGAGCAGGGCTAGACCGAACTGCTTGCGGATGCGTGGTGGCAGATCTTGGATGTCTTTGCGGGATGACCTGACCCACTCGACCGGCTTTTCCGGCGGCTTTTCTGTCTCGTCCATGATGCCGTCGGTATACCACCTTTCGGCCCCTCATTCCGGCCGCGCGAGCTGGCGGCGGAGGCGCTTGGTGTTAAGGACGACGCTGAGGCTGCTGATCAGCATCGCCCCGGCCGCGAAGATCGGATTTCGGATGACCCCCAGTACGGCCAGAGGGATGCAGACGGCGTTGTAGAGGCAAGCCCAGAAGAGGTTCTGGCGGATGACGTCGGCGGTCCGCCGGGCAAGGATGAACAGGTCGGCCAGGCGGCCCAGATCGTCGCCGATGAGGGTGATATCCGCGGCGCGACGAGCGATCTCCGTTCCCGACCCAAAGGCGATGCCGACATTCGCCTGGGCCAGTGCGGGGGCATCGTTGATGCCGTCCCCGGCCATGGCGACGATCTGGGTCGCCTGCGCCGCGCGGACGCGGGCGATTTTGTCGGTGGGCCGCATCTGGGCGGTGGCATGGGCGAGACCCACAGCGCGGGCGACGGCCTGCGTGGTGGCCTCAGCATCGCCGCTGATGACTTCCAGTGTCAGCCCGGCGGCCTGCAAGTCTTGGACGGCCTGGCGTGCGCCGGGGCGGAGGGCATCACCCAGGGTGACGAGGCCAAGCACGGAGCCTGCTGCCCCGCTCATACCGTAAAAGAGTGCCGTTTGCGCCTGCCGCTCGGCGTCCTGCGCCTGTGCCTCTAACTCAGGCGGGACCGGAGCAGTGAGGGCGGCGCAGAGGGCGCGGTTGCCGATGAACCAGGGCTGGCCGTCCACAGTGCCGGTGATGCCCTGCCCCTCATGGCGGGCGAAATCGGCAACAGGGAGGAAGGCCAGTCCCAGGCCCCGCGTGTGGGCGATAAGGGCGCGGGCCAAGGGGTGTTCCGAGGCATCTTCCAGGGCGGCCAGCGCGGCCATGTCGGCGGTGCTCCCGGTAAAGGAGCGGACGGCGAAGCGGCCTTCAGTCAGCGTCCCCGTCTTGTCCAGGAGCAGGTGACGAACGCGCGGCAGGACTTGCAGGATATCCGTATTGCCGATAAGGATACCTCGCGATGCCGCCACCCCTACCCCCGAGGTGACGGCCAGCGGCGTCGCCAAGCCCAGGGCGCAGGGGCAGGCGATGACCAGCACGGTAACGGCGCGGACGATAGTGTCTGAGGCACTGTGGCCCGTCAGCAGCAGCGTCAGAGCGGTCAAGACGGCCAGTGCGACGATGGCCGGGACGAAGCGGCGCGAGATGCGGTCGGCCCACTGCTCCACGGGGGACTTCGCGGCTAAAGCCTCTTCGACCAGGGCGATCATCTGTGCCAATGTCGTTTCGGCCCCGGTCCGGGTCACCTCGACGACCATGGGGGCATCGGTGGCGACGGTGCCGCCGGTGACCTCATCCCCGACCTTTTTGGCGACGGGCCGGGCCTCGCCGGACAGCAGGCTTTCGTCCACCAGGCACGCGCCTTCGGCCACGCGCCCATCGCTCGGGATACGTTCGCCGGGGCGGACGACCACGCGGTCGCCGGCGCCCAGCTTGTCCAAAGCGACCAGGACCTCGCGGCCGTCGGTCGTCCGCACCAGAGCCTTCTTGGGCAGCAGGCCATACAGCAGGGCGATCGCGCCCGAGGCGTCATGCCGCGCCCCGGCCTCGATGTGCTTGCCGATAAGGACCAAAGCGATCAGCATATCGGCGGTGTCGAAGTAGACGTGAACGCCGCCCTGAACCACGACCCATGTGCTGTAGGCGAAAGAGACGCCGACGCCGATGGCGATCAACGTCTCCATGATCGCCCCGCCCTTGCGCGCCGCGCCCCAGGCCTTGGCGAAAATGGGCCAGCCTGCCCACAAGACGGGGAGTGAGAGGAACATCTCGGCGCGCGGCAGCCAGTGAACTGCGTCATCGGGCACGCCTTGAATCCGAAAGAAGTCGGCGTAGAAGGGGATCTGAAACATCCCCGCATTGACGGCGAAGGCGATGGCGATGATGGCGCGGACGAACAAGTTCCTGCGCGCCTTCTCTTGCGGGCTGCCTTCCTTCGCGCCGTCTCCGCTGTACGGCTCGGCGCTATAGCCCAGCTTGCGGATCGTCGCAACCACCGACTCCGGCGCGACTCGGGCGGGCCTGTAGACGACTTTGACAAGGTCGGAGGCAAAGTAAACACGACACCGCTCGACACCTTTGAGCTGTCCAACGGCATGTTCGATGAGCCAGGCGCAGGAGGCGCACCACAGGCCCCCCACTTGGAAGGCGGCTTCACGGGTGGTGCTGAGGGTGTCGGTCACCCCCAGTGCCGCGATGGTCGGGGGGGTGACGGCGCGCGGTTCCGGCCCAGGATCGCCTCGCTCTCCGGGCCGCGCGATCAGCCCCATCTGCAAGCACTGCTGATACAGGGTCGTCTGCGTCGGGTCCTGACCCTCACCGATCTGGTCGCTCTCGACGAGGATCTGATAGACCTGGCGGCAGCCCGCGCAGCAGAACGTGTATGCCCGGTCCCCGATCTCGGCGGCGAGAGGCGCATGGGCGGGCAGGCCGCAGAGGTCACAAAGCATCTGGATGGCAACGGCCATGGGGCGTCTGGTTTCTAATCGTCTTTCGGCGGGTGCGCGAGGTTGGGAATCTCGGTGATCGGATGGCGCAGGACCGTGTTCATCGTGTAGGCAATCAAGCCGCCGAACAGGGCCAGATTGAAGATGATCAGGAACACGAACAGCGTCAAGCTGGATGGCCGGTTCCTGATCTTCTGGGCGGCGCTGCGGGTCTCGGTGAACTTGATATTGCTCCAGGTGCGGGGCATCGCTTCCTTCTTTCCTTCTTCGTTCCTTCTTCGTTCTTTACGGCGCGGGCGTGTAGAAGATGGCTTGAATCTCTTGGGAGTCGCGCCCGCTCGATACGCGCAAATGGATCGGTGTCCGGCCCACCTTGAGTGATGCGGCGGGGCCGATGACAGTGATCGGCACGGTGCGGCTGTCATGCGCGCCGATGGTGACGGTTTCGGGCGTGATCCGTGCGCCCGGAATGCCCGCGACGGACAGCGTAAACGGGGCAGCCTCGGGCCTGCCGCTGCCCACAGTGAGCAGGTAGCCATTGCGGACCGCGCCGCCTACCCGGATGATGTCACCGCGCGCGTTGACGCTGACGCCGGGTGCCCAATGACCATAAATCAACAGCAGCACGACGGCGAGGCAGGCGGGAACAGTAAGAGCGACCATCGCCCGCCGCCCATCCCACAGGCCAAGCCGCTGCGCCAGTGTCAGCGCCTTTGTGCTGTGGGCGGCCTCGGTCCCGTAGCGGAACTCGATCAGGCCCGGCTTGCCGCGCTTGCCTAATACATCGTTGCAGGAGTCGATGCACTCGCCGCAGCCGATGCAGGCGTGCTGGCCGACGCCCTGCTTGATGTCAATGCCCATCGGGCAGTCCACTTCGCATTTGTGGCAGCCAATGCAGTCGTCTTCACGCTCAGTGAGATAACGCACGGCCAATGTATTTCGGTCCCCGAGTGTGCTCATCAGCGGCCCATAGGGGCAGAAATGGGAGCAGAAGCGGCGGCGCAGCCAGAGCATGTCGGCGGCCAGCACGGCGGCGCCCAAGTAGACGGTCAGCCCCGCCGCCGGGTCCTTCCAGGGCGCGCACGTGGCGGCGAACACAGTCTGGGGAGCGAGCCAGTAGCAGGCGAGTATGACCCCGGTTCCCAGTGACACGCCCACTACCGCCGCTGTCCAAAGCGCACGGGACAGCGCGAAGCGGGGGCGTCCGGGCCGGGTGCTGAGCGCTTTATCCAATCGAGTCCGCAGCGAGTCGGCGAAGTCGGAGGCTAATGTCTGGGGGCAGACCCAGCCGCACCAGAGCCGCCCATAGAGGAACGAGACGGCGGACAACAAGGCGACGCCGAGCATCGAGACCCAGAACAACAGGAACAAGTCGTGGGCGGCCATCTTGTGCCAGGCGAAGTAGAACTCATCGCGCCGCAGGTCCAGCCGCAGGCCGTTCGTCAGCGGCAGGGCGACGAGCAGCGCGCCGCAGAGCAGCTGCAGGAGGCGGCGCGGCGCGTGCCACTTGACATTGCCGTTCGGCGCGCGCGTCAGTGTCGGCGTCTGGATGAGGCGGTCGGTCAGGTCTATCATGGTGTGGTCATCTATGGCGCGGGCGGTATCACCGGCACTTCCAGTGCTGAGCATGTCAAAAGTACATGTCAAAAGAAAAGGGGGGGCGCGAATTTCGCCCGCCCACCTTTATTATAACAGAAACGGCAGCCAATAAAAT
>JANLUQ010000451.1:0-5298 GCA_031363565.1 Armatimonadota bacterium
GGGCGAGGACAAGCTGGCTGCGGAGAAGAACGGCATTGACTATCCCGCCTTGCTGCTCTCCACCAAGATGCCGTCGCCTGCTGCCGTCATGGCCTCCTCGGACACGAAGCATCAGTAAGTCTTTTAGGATCTAATAAGTGAGTTCGCCGCTTGCCACGCTTCTGCCGAAATTACGATCCAAACCGTCGCCAGGCGGGAGGCCTCCCATGAAAGTGGCGGCCATCATCCCGGCTTACAACGAAGAAGCCCGCATCGCTGCCGTCCTACACGCCCTGATCGGAGCATCAGTCGTGGACGAGGTGATTGTCGTCAATGACGGCTCGACGGACGCGACGGCCTCGGCGGCCTCGGCGGTCCCCGGCGTCCAGGTCATCACACTCCCGCGCAATAAAGGCAAGGGTGGAGCGATGCGCGAAGGGGCGACGCGGACCCAGGCCGATGTCCTGCTGTTCTTCGATGCCGACCTGATTGGGCTGACGCCTCGGCATGTTCAGGACCTGCTCGCCCCCGTCTGTTCGGGCGAGGCGACCATGGCGATGGGCATTTTCAAGGGTGGACGGCTCTGGACCGATATGGCACAGTTCTTCGCGCCCGCCATCACCGGGCAGCGGGCGATCCGGCGCGAGGTCTTCCTGCACATCCCAGATCTGGAGTCCGTAGGCTATGGGATCGAGCTGGCGATCAATGATTATGTCCATAGCCAGGGCCTGATTCGGAAAGACATCACGCTGCGCGGTGTGACCCACCCGATGAAGGAAGAAAAGCTGGGCTGGACGCGTGGGGTGGCCTCTCGGTCCCGAATGTACTGGCAGATGCTTCAGTTCCAACTCGGGCGGCGGGGGCACAGAAAAAACAAAAAGAAGGACGACAAAAAGAAGGACGACAAGAAGAAGGGGCACGAGTAAACTCGCGCCCCTTCTTCTCTTCGCTGACTAGCGGCTGTAGTCCAGCGTCTCCGGCCATTTATAGTCGCTGTGAAAGGGCTGGCCTTTCTGCGGCGCACTGCCCGGCTCGTACACGACGCGGTTGAAGATCCCGGTGTAGTGGCGCTCGCCCAGACGACGATGCGAGGCGACCAGCCGCACCTTGCGACCGGGGACGCCCTTGCCGAACAGCGAGACGATGGCGTGGCTGCGGTTCGTCCGGTAGGAGATCAGCAGCGGCGCATCGGTGTTGTTCTGGATCTTGAAGTCCTTCTGGCCATGGTAGATGGTGGCGTCGCGCCCTGGATCCACATAGGGGACCGTGCGGACGTGCTGGTGCCGCTCCACGACTTTCAGGTCAGCCAGCATGACCGCGTTGAAGAGCGTGGTCGCGACCTGGCACATGCCGCCGCCGCTCTGTAGCTCCATATGTCCATCCACGAAGACATGGCCCTTGCCGGTGAAACCGTGGGCGGGGTCGCGGGGGCCGACCGTCTTGTCCACTGAGAAGACGCCGCCGGGCGGGACGATCGTGCCGTTAATGATCGAGATCGCGCGGCGGACGGTGGCGGTGCGCCCCTCATCACCAGGGTTGAACCGGGTCACGAAATACCCGATGCGGGCGTCTATCCCCTGAAGCTTTGCGGCGGAGACCTTGGCGTGCTTGGTCTTGACGGGCAGGATGATATGGATGGCGCTGGGGTTGGTCTCAATGGTCTTCTGGACCAGATCCACGGCGGCATCCACATCGAGGGTCGCCCCATCATAGCCCGGCACGACCTGGGCGGCGACCTGCTCCATGCCTTCATCATGGGCGCTGGCTTCCACCAAGACGACATGGGCGTTTTTGGCCCCGCGCCGCACGTAGGGGGCGATGCTGCGGAAATAGGCGCGCGTCTTGACACGATTGACGACGAACTTGACCTGGCCGACCGGGCTGGCATCGGAACTGCCGGGGGCGTAGCCGATGCCGATTTGCTTGCGCGTTGGGTGCCAGGTCTGGCGGCCGTCACCAAGCCGCAGGCGGGTCGCCAGGCGGTGATCGGACGACACAGGCACCTCTTGCGAGGCGTCGCCAGTCTGGGCAAAAGCAGGGTGGGGGAGCGAGAGAAAGCCGCCGGCAGTCGCGGCGGCGCAGAGGGTCAGCAGGCATCGAGACAGGCGATGCATAGAACGGGGTCCTTTCGTGCCTTTTCAGGGAGGCACACGCATATCCGGGATTTGCTTTTATTTTACCCGATGCCGGGGCGAAAGAGGGCAGGGAAAGAGGGGTGGACATGAAGAAAATCGAGGCGATCATCCGGCCACTGCGGCTGGAATCGGTCAAAAGTGCGCTGGCTGAGGCGGGGATCACCGGCATGACGGTCAGCGACGTGCGCGGCTCGGGCCGGGCGGGCGGCCAGCGCCCGGACCTCTTCCGGGGGGAGCAGTACATCATGCGTCTTCCGCCCAAGGTCAAATTAGAGCTGACCGTGCGCGACGAGGTTGTAGACGAGGTGATCGAGATCCTTCTGGCCCAGGCCCGGACCGGCGAGGAGGGCGATGGCAAGATCTTCGTCCTGCCCGCAATCGAAGCCCGCCGCATCCGCACCGGCGAAATTGGCGAGAGCGTGTTGTGATGGGGTCCAGCACAGTATCGGAATCTTTCGTTGGATTCTTGAGGGGCGCCGTGGAATAATCTCGGCGTGGCAGTTCAACTTCGACCGGGGCAGACCCCCAGCAATTCCAGCAATGGCAGCAGCGGCGGCATCATGGGCTTCTTCGCCAAGGCCGCCCAGCAGACCGATATCGCGATGGCGATGGCCTTGATCGGCATGGTGGCGATGCTGATCCTGCCGCTGCCCGAGGCCCTCCTCGACCTTGGCCTAGTCCTGAACCTGACTGGGGCCGTGCTGATCCTACTCACCGCCCTGTACACGACCGAGCCGCTGCAATTCTCCGTGTTCCCCGCCCTGCTCTTGGTCACGACTTTGTTCCGGCTGGCCCTCGAAGTCTCGGCCATGAAGCTGATCATCGGTACGGGCAGCGCGGGGCATGTCATCGCGACCTTCGGGCAGGTGGTTATCGGCGGAAACTATGTTGTCGGCATCATCGTGTTCCTGCTGCTGGTCGTCGTCCAGTTCGTCGTCATCACCTCCGGCGCGGGCCGGGTCGCCGAGGTTGCCGCCCGGTTCACCCTCGATGCCATGCCGGGCAAGCAGATGGCGATTGATGCCGACTTGAATGCGGGCATCATCAATCAGGACCAGGCCCGCGACCGGCGCAAGACCGTCGGCCAGGAAGCGGACTTCTTCGGCGCGATGGACGGTGCCAACAAGTTCGTGCGCGGTGATGCCATCGCGGCCATCGTCATCATCGTCCTGAACATCCTGGGCGGGTTCGCGATGGGCCTGAGCAAGGGCCAGGACGTGATGAAGGTCCTGCAAAACTACACGCTGCTCACCGTCGGCGAGGGCCTGGTCGCCCAGATCCCCGCCCTGCTGATCTCGACGGCGGCGGGCCTGATGGTGACGCGGGCCGCCTCGGATACGGCGATGGGCGGCGACATCGCCCGGCAGATCTTCGCTTCCCCGCGCCCCCTGTTCATCACGGCGGGCCTAGTCTGCCTCTTCGTCCCCTTCGGCTTCCCCCTGCCGCAGACCCTCTTAGTCGCCGGCACTCTGGCCGGCATTGGCTTTATCCTGACGCGCAACCAGAAGCAGGTGCTGGTGACGGCGCGGGCGGCCACGGCGGCGACTGCTGCCCGCCCCGCGCCGCTGGCGACGCCTGAGAGCGTTCTGCCCCTCCTGCATGTGGACGTGCTGGAACTGAACTTCGGCTATGGCCTGCTCCAATTGGTGGACCAGACGGTCGGCGGCGACCTGCTCGACCGTATCACCGTCATCCGCCAGAAGACGGCCCTCGAACTCGGCCTAGTCATCCCCACCGTCCGTATCCGCGATGATCTGCACCTGAAGGCGAACGACTACGCCGTCAAGCTCAAAGGCGCGACGGTCGCGGCGGGGACGGTCCACCCAAATTCCATCATGCTCATTGACCCCGGCACGGTGATTGACCCGATCACCGACGGCGTCCCCACCAAGGAGCCTGCCTTCGGCGTCCCCGCCCAGTGGGTCAGCCGGTCACACCGTGAGCGGGCGGAGATGGCAGGCTACACGGTCGTAGACCCCTCCTCGGTCATCACGACGCACCTTGCCGAAGTGATCAAGGGCCACGCTTCCGAGATTATCACGCGCCAGGACACTTCGGCGTTGATTGATCATGTCAAGCAGGGGAACAGCGCCGTGGTCGAGGAACTCATCCCAAATTTGATGACCGTCGGCGAGATCCAGAAGGTATTGCAGCACCTCCTGCGGGAGCGCATCTCGATCCGCGACCTCGTCACCATCCTGGAAACCTTGGCCGACAACGCTGGGCGCACCAAGGACGTGGACATGCTGGGCGAATGGGTGCGGGCGACCCTGGCCCGCTCCATCTGCCGACAGTATGTGGATGAGGGGAGCGGGGCGCTTCAGACCTTGACGCTCGATCCCAATCTTGAGCAGCAGCTTTTGGAGTCCATCACGCCCGGCATGCCGAACATGGCCCTGGAGCCGTCCCAGGCGCGTCAGTTCGTTCAGAACCTCGGCCAGCAGATGGAGCGCATGATCGCGCTGGGCTATCAGCAGCCCGTCCTCCTGTGCATGTCCGCCCTGCGCCTGCCCCTGCGCCGCCTGACCGAGCGGTCCCTGCCGAACCTGGTCATCCTCTCGTATAACGAGATCGTACCCAATACCGAAGTGCGCGCTGTCGGCGCCGTCACTACCTAAAAGTCTTATTAGAAGTCTTATGAGAAGTCTTACGAGAATTATATTATGAGCAATGCCACTTTGATGCCCTCTGCCGCCGGCCTGTACGATAAGACCGGCAAGTTCAACCTGCGGACCAAAACCTATGCGGGAAAGACGGTCACGGACTGCCTCCTGCAAGCCAAGCAGGAACTCGGAGCGGACGCCATCATCGTCAGCCGCAAGACCTTCAAGAAGGGCGCCCTGTTCGGCAAATGGGGCGGCAAAGACGTCGTTGAGATGACCTTCGGGACCTACTTGCCGTCCAGTCATCCACTCGCCGCCCCGGCCGTAATCGGCGGCCTGCGCTTCGGCAGCCCCGAGACGGGCGACAGCGGCACGTCGCGCATCCAGGAGCTTGAGTCGCAGCTTGCCGGCCTCAAGGAGAGCATCCAGACCCTCAGCGAGAGGCCCAGAGCGAGGAAGAACGAAGCGCCGTTCATTCCCGCCGCCTTGCAGGCCGACCCAAGCCTGTCTGGGCAGGAAGCGGTCGCCCGGCTCGTGGCACAGCCCGCCCCGCGCCGCGCACGCCGCAAGGAGGTTATCCT
>JANLUQ010000458.1:0-5349 GCA_031363565.1 Armatimonadota bacterium
CAGCGCCCGACGGTGGCGGGGGCCAGACGGTTTTATCGTGCCGCTCCATACTGCTTTCCATGCTGCGCTTGCCCCCTCTACTCGCGTACCTGCCCACTGCCGCGCACGACATACTTATAGGTCGTCAGTTCTTCCAGGCCCATCGGGCCACGTGCGTGGAGCTTCTGGTTGGAGATGCCGATTTCCGCCCCAAAGCCGAACTCGAAGCCGTCCGTGAAGCGCGTCGAGGCGTTCACATAGACGGCGGCGCAGTCCACGCCATCGGTGAACGCCTGGGCGGCGGCATAGTCCCCAGTGATGATCGCCTCGGAATGGCGGGTGCCGTAGGTGTTGATATGGCTGACGGCGGCATCAAGGCTGTCCACGACTTTGACGGCCAGGATGAGCGCGTTGAACTCCTCGTACCAGTCCTGCTCGGTGGCCTCTCGCGTTTCGGGCAGAAGGGTGCGTGTCTGCTCATCCCCCCGCACTTCCACCCCTGCATCAGCCAACTGCGGACCGAGGAGCGGCAGGAAGGCGGAGGCGACATCCTGATGCACCAGCAGCGTTTCGGCACTGTTGCAGACGGAAGGGCGCTGGACCTTGGCATTCAGGACGATCTCGGCGGCCATCGTGAAGTCGGCGTCTTTATCTACATAGATGTGGCAGTTGCCCGTGCCGGTCTCGATGACCGGGACGGTCGCCGTCTCGACGACGGTCTTGATGAGCGCGGCTCCGCCGCGCGGGATGAGGCAGTCCACGTACTCGTTCAAGGTCATCAGGCGGCGGGCGGCGGCCCGGTCGGTGCTCTCGATAAGCTGCACACAGGCCGTCGGCAGGCCGACTGTTTGGAGTGCGTCCTGCAAGACACGGGCCAGGGCAACATTGGAATGGATGGCCTCGGACCCGCCACGCAGCAGGACAGCGTTGCCGGACTTCAGGCAGAGGGCGGCGGCATCCACGGTGACATTGGGGCGACTCTCATAAATGATGCCGATGACGCCCAGCGGGACTCGCGTTTTGGTTATTTGCAGGCCGTTGGGGCGACGCCAGCCAGACAGGACGGCCCCGATAGGGTCCGGCAGGGCGGCGACCTGCCGCAGCCCAGTCTGCATCTCGCCGATGCGCGTGGGCGTCAGTGTCAACCGCTCAATCAGATGCGGCGTCAGGCCACGCTCCTCGGCCCCAGCGATGTCGCGGGCGTTTGCCTCTAAGATGGCTCCCTGATGTGTTTCAAGGGCGACAGCCATTGCCATGAGGGCGGCGTTTTTGGCGTTCGTCCCCGCAACCGCTAGCGTCCGCGCGGCGGCTTTAGCGGCACGGCCTTTGTCTTCGACTTCTTCAACCGCGAGTGTACTCATAAATGGCAGATCTCGGAGCAATAACTATTAACGGCTACAAGTTCGTTTTGACAAAAAACAATCATTCTTGATTTTCCCGCTTTATCCTCGCCTGGATGAGCGGGAAGAGGATCACAAGTAGAAAGAGGACCGTTATCAGCAAAGGCCCCGCGTAGTGTGTCCAGGCCGCGCGTATTGCGGGAAGGTCTAGAGCAAGACAGGCCTGCCACAAGCAGAACAAGGCCCAGTACGAGATCACGACACGGCGCACCCGTTTGTCGTATTCAGTGTGTCTCTTACAGGTCCTGTACATGTACCCGGACAGGTAGACGACGCCGACACTCCCGGCAGCCCACACCACACCCATAAGTATGTCCTGTAAAGAGGGATGGTGCATGGCGCGGGCGCTTCCTTTTCTTATGTACGGCTGTTCTGATTGTAGCCGAATCGCTGCGTAAAGTCAAGTTAGCAGAGGGGCGGTTGGGGCCGCAGGCTTTCATGGACCATGCCATTCATGGCATGGTCCATTCATGGCATGGCCTATAGGCCCAGAAGAGGGCGCGGCAAGCGGCGCCCCTACAGGTCGAGGACGAGGTTGTCGCGGTGGATGACTTCTTCTCCCGCGTCCGTGCCGAGGAGGAGGGGGATGTCTTCGGTGCGGCGGCCCATGATCTTGGCAAGCTGGGCGTGGGTGTAGTTGACGAAGCCCTGCGCGAAGGCGTGGCCGTGGGCGTCGGCGAGGCGCACCAGGTCACCAGCCTCGAAGTGGCCGGTGACGTGGGTGACGCCGGCGGGGAGGAGGCTTTTGCCCTCGTCCCTCACGCGCAGCCGGGCGCCATCGTTGACCGTCACGGTGCCTTTGGGCAAGACGCCGTAGGCGATCCAGCGCTGGCGGGAGCGCAGACGGGTGGGCTTGGGGAGAAAGTGGGTCCCGCAGAGGTCGTCCAAAGCGTCGGCGACGACGTTGGCGCGGCGGCCATCGGCGATGAACATGTGGACGTTGGTGTTGGCGCAGATCTTGGCAGCCTGGACTTTGGTGGTCATGCCACCCGTCCCCATGCCGGTCTGCGCACCGCCCGCGCGCTGCTCGATGGTTCGGTCAATGGTCTCGACAATGGGAATAAGCCGGGCGTCAGGAAACTGCGTCGGGTCCCGGTCATATAACCCGGCGACATCCGAGAGGAGCAGGAGGGCATCAGCCTCAATGAGCGAGGCGACGAGGGCAGCCAGCGTGTCGTTGTCACCGAACTTGATCTCGTCCACGGCCACGGTGTCATTCTCGTTGACGATGGGGACGACGCGGTGGCCGAGTAGGGCGTCGAAGGTGTTGCGAGCGTTGAGGTAGCGCGTCCTCTCGCGCAGGTCCTCGCGGGTCAGCAGGACCTGGCCGACGGGGATGTCGTGTGGGGCGAACGCCTGGGCGTAGGTGTGCATTAGAAGGCCCTGCCCGATGGCGGCGGCAGCCTGCTTCTGCGGGATGGAGCGCGGGCGACCCGGCAGTTTCAGCCGGTCCATACCCGCTCGGATCGCGCCGGAGGAGACCAGGACGACGTTCCGCCCTAACGCCTGCTGCAAGGCGACCTGGGCAGCGAGGTCGGCGATATAGGCGGTGTCCGGCGGCCCGCCACCGCGCGTCAGGGTGCTGGTGCCGACTTTGATGACCAGTTTCTTGATGGCGGTAGGATGCATAACTGATCGCCTAGGAACGTAGGGGCGAACCTTGTGTTCGCCCTTCCAGGACATACCCGGATAGGAGGGCGAAGGTCCTGGATTGGAGGGCGAAAGGATGAGAGGGCGAACACAAGGTTCGCCCCTACACGGCCTCCGAGGCGGCCTCATCCTCCGGCTTGTCCAGGGCGTACTCGTCGAAGAAGTCGAAGACGGCCTTGCCGATGCGAACGGTGTCGCCCTGCTTCGCGCCCAGGGTCCGCAGTTTGTTGATGATACCGGTCTTTTCTAATGTCCGCTGGAGCCGGTTCACGGCGTCCTCGTTCTGGAGCTGGGTCATGGCGACGAGGCGCTCGATGCCCTTGCCACTGACGACGTAGGTCTGGGTCCCGGCGTCGTAAGCCGCATCCCAACGGCGGTCGGTCCGGCGGCCCTTCATGGTGTCGGCAGTGATGCGGACGATCTCGTCGTCGAAGGCGGGCGGCAGCGGCATCTCGGACAGGCGCTCGGCCAGGAAATAGACCAGCGGCTCTAGGCCAGTGCGCGTGGCGGCGGAGATGACGAAGACGGGCTTCTCTTCGTCAGCAAACTCGGCCCGCAGCAGCTCGGCTTCCTCGGGGTCGGCGATGTCCGACTTGTTCAGAACGACCACCTGGGGGAGTTGGGCCAGCTTATCGTCATAGGCGGCCAGCTCGCGGTTGATGATGGCATAGTCGTCGAGCGGGTCCCGGCCCGTCGTGCCCGAGATGTCAATCAGGTGGCACAGAAGGCGCGTCCGCTCGACGTGGCGCAGAAACTGATGGCCCAGGCCGACGCCCTCGCTGGCCCCTTCGATCAGGCCGGGGATGTCGGCGATAACGAATGTTCGCTCCTCGTCCACGCGCACGACGCCGAGATTCGGGACGAGGGTCGTGAACGGATAGTCGGCGATCTTGGGCTTGGCGGCGGAGAGTGCGGCGATGAGGGTGCTCTTACCGACGTTCGGGTAGCCGATCAAGCCGACATCGGCCAGCAGTTTGAGTTCCAGCTTGATCTGGTGCTCCTCGCCCGGCTCACCATTCTCGGCATACTTGGGCGCCTGCTGCACCGAGGAAGCGAAGTGGGCGTTGCCACGCCCGCCCTGTCCGCCGCGCGCGATGACGACGCGCTGACCGTGTTTGGTCAGGTCGGTCAGGATGCGGTCGGTCTCGACGTCGGTGGCCGTGGTCCCGACAGGCACTTTCAGGGTGATGTCGCCGGCGTTCTTCCCGGACATGTCCCGGCTGGTGCCATGAATGCCGCGCAGGGCCTCATAGTGGCGCTGGTAGCGGAAGTCGAGCAGGGTGGACAGGTTGGAGTCGGCTTCTAAATAGACGTCCCCGCCCTTGCCGCCGTCGCCGCCGTTCGGGCCGCCGCGCGGGACATACTTTTCCTTGCGGAAGGCGACGGAGCCGTTGCCGCCGTCGCCCGCTTTTACGTCTATGACTACTTCGTCTACGAACATAATATATCCTATCCCGGCGCACAAGTGCGCCACCCTTCCCTCGGAGGGAAGGGATTCAGAACCGATCAGTGGCCGGGGTGTTCCCAAACATACCGAATGGTGTCTTCCTGGCTAAACCCTGACGGGCAGGCTTGGCTTTTGTTGTTAGCCTGATACATGTTAATGGAGCCATTCACCACGGGGTCAGCCAGGTTTCTCCTCGTCGGCATCTCAAGCCAGCCATTCAGGTCTTCGTTTCGGACCCAGTTCCAGGCGTAGCGTAGGAACGCATCGCGGTACGTCTGATCCTGATGCGCGAACCAGCAGATTTCGTCGTAGCCCCATAACCACGGCATACCAGGCCCTAAATGCCCTCCTTTCCCGCTCGATGCCCAGTTATCGAACTCGACAAGATAAGGAAGGGAGTCACAGACCCATCCACTAGGTGTCCGCCCCCCCAAACTACGGCCATAGATAGAGTCACCCGACCTAGTTCCACTTATAAGTTCAACATGCTGCGGCCTTGCTGGCATTTCTACAGGCCGCATAGGCCAAGCATTAAAATCAAATAGCGAGATTCCGTCAACGATTACTCCATGTGTATGAGCATCACAAAGTACGAAGTGCCGCCGCGCCTTAACAGCCGCATAGCGGCGAACCCGAGTCAGCGTATCAAGCCAATTGCGATGCTGTGGATCGTTCTTATCCATCAGATGCACTTGGCCGAAGTGAATGTCTTCAAACCCAGCATCTATGTAGCGCCGTGCCCGATAGAAGAACCACATCTTCGTCTCGCGCTTGCTCATATCCGGCACGGATGCGCCCGGCATCCAATTGTCGTGATACAGACCGCCGTCGTAAAGCATAGCTTCGTAACTGAAGTTGCGGCTGGATCACCTC
>JANLUQ010000461.1:0-2981 GCA_031363565.1 Armatimonadota bacterium
TGACCTACCCGATCATCGGCAACTACGGCGTCACGCCCGACGATTTCGAGTCCAAGCGCGTTCAAGTGGCGGGGTTCATCGTCAAGGAACTCGCCGACGCGCCCTCCAACTGGCGCTCTGTAGGCACCCTGGACGACTTCCTGAAGACGCACGGCGTCATCGGCATCGCGGGCCTGGACACGCGCGCCCTGACCCAAAAGCTGCGGTCGGCGGGCGTGATGATGGGCGCGATCTCATCGGAACTGGCCCCGACTGAGCTGATGCAGCTTTTGGCCTCGGCGCGCTCCTACGACCATATAGATTATACTGCCTTCGTGACGACGGAGCACCCCTATGTCTGGCCCTCGGCGACGGGCGAGACCCTTTACAAGATCGCTCTCCTCGACTGCGGCGTCAAGTTCAACATCCTGCGCTCGCTGGCCGCTTTGGGGGCGGAGATCACGGTCTACCCGGCGCACACGTCCGCCGAGACGATCCTGGCGACGGACCCCGACGGCATCTTCCTGTCTCCAGGCCCCGGCGACCCGGCCCTGCTGGGCGACATCGTGCAGAACGTCCGCATCCTGTCCCATGCCAAGCCGACCATGGGCATCTGCATGGGCAACCAACTCATCGGCTGCGCCTTCGGCGGGCACACCTTCAAGCTGCCGTTCGGCCATCGCGGCTCGAACCATCCTGTCAAAGACCTAGAGACAGGCCGGGTCGTCATCACCTCCCAGAACCACGGCTACGCCCTGGCTGCCGAGGGCTTCGACGATCCCGATGTGGAGGTCTGGCAGATCAACCTGAACGACGGTACGGTGGAGGGCCTGCGCCACAAGACGCTGCCGATCTTCTCGATCCAGTATCACCCGGAAGCCTCGCCCGGTCCCGCCGACAGCCAGGGCTACTTCGCGCGCTTCCTGAAGATGATCGATGAACACAGAGGCTGACCTCCTGCCGTCCAACCCCCCTCTCCCGCTTGCGGGGGAGGGGTGGGGGGGAGTCCTGCGCGCTTCCCTGCTCCTCGCCTGTCTCTTCGTCCGCCTCATCGCGTTTGATGCCGACCCGCCGCCCTGGCTCTCGTGGAGCACCGGCCTGTACACGGACGAAGGCTTTTACACGCTGGACGCGCGCCATGAGGCGCTGTTCGGAACACTCGCGCCGGGCGACTTTCACGACCGCTTGCTGTCGCCGCTCCTGAGCCTGCTGCAGCAGGGCATCTTCTCGCTCTTCGGTGTGGGGCTGATGCAGGCGCGTTTTCTTTCCGTAGGCTTTGGCCTGCTGACGGTAGCCGTCTTCTGGCTCGGCCTGCGCCGTGCCTGCGGCACGAGGGCGGCGGACCTCGGGGCGCTGTTTTTGGGACTGGCACCGCCCTTTGCCCTGTATAACCGGCTCGCCTTGCAGGAGACGCCGATGGCCTTCTGGCTGGTCCTTGCCTTCGCGCTTTGGGTCTACGGTGCCCGGCGGCCTACTCTGTATGCGCTGGCTGGGCTGTCCATCGCGGTCGCCGTGGTCTTCAAAGGCCTGGCTCTGCTGGCGGCCCCGGCGGTTCTGGCCTCCCCCGCCCCCAATACTGGGGGAGCCAGAGGGAATGCCGCGCGATTGCGCGTGTTTCCGGGATTTTCTCCGGCTCCCCCAGTATTGGGGGCGGGGGGGGCCATCCTAGGCCTCGCCCTTTACGCCGCCGCATGGTACTGGCCGCATCACGCCGAACTCTCGCGGATGGCGGCATTCTACCGCATCCACCAAGTGCAGCCGCACTCGTGGCAGAGCTTGGGGCTGAATATCCGGCGTGCGTTTGTCGGCGGCGAGCGGGGCATCTTCCCGTACCTTCTGGCGATGTTGCCCGTGCTATGCGCTCTGGCAGGGTGGGGATTATGGTCCTGGAAGCATTGGAGCGCCGCTGACCGCTATTTCGCCCTGTGGCTTGGCGGCGGGCTGCTGTTTTGCCTGCTGTCGTCCTACGCACCGAGCCGCTATTACGTCCTGTTCCTGCCCGCATTGGCCGGACTGGCGGCGCACGGCCTTTCGCGACAGCGCCGGTCCGTGCAGGCCGCTGCCATTGCCGCTTTTGTGCTGACGAGTGCAGCCTGGTATGACGTGGCCTGGTCCGGTCGCTCCTATGCAGGCCGGGATGCGGGCCGGGAACTCTCCCGGACGCTGCCGCCGGGCAGCATCGTCATCGGCGACTTCGCGCCCTCGCTCTGCCTGGATACGCCGTTCGCCGCCGCGCCGGTGCAGCCGGGGCTATCCAACGATGACCGCCCCGTCGAGCGTTTAAAAGCGACACACATCGTCGTGGTGAGAGGCGCCCGTGACTGGCAGGATTGGTGGCGGATGCGGTATCCTGATATCGTGCAGCCCTCGCACCACGTCGCCGCATTCGACCTTGGCGGCACGCGGCATTATGCGGTGGATGTATACGCTGTAAAGAAAACACCATGAAGACCGCCCTGCGCTGCTTGCTATCCGTGATGATGATCGCGACCGGCATCCTGCATTTTGCCGCCCCGGAGAAGTTAGTAGCCATCGTCCCGGATTGGCTGCCCGCACATCGGGCTTTGGTGGCGGTCAGTGGTTTTTTCGAGATAATGGGCGGTGTCGGCCTGCTGATCAGGCGCGTCCGCAAGGCGGCGGCCTGGGGGCTGGTCGCGCTGTTCATCGCTGTGTTCCCGGCTAATGTCAACATGGCCTTGAACAAGATCTTCATAGACAGCCCTTGGATTCTGTGGGGGCGGCTGCCCTTTCAAGCCCTCCTGGTCGTCTGGGCATGGTGGTTTACACGGCCCGATACGCAAAGTAAGTAGTACGTTCTCATTTTCGGTCAAAGGAGAAACAGTCAATGACGAATGACCCGACCCCGTATTCGGAGATCGCGCGGTCGCCGCGCTTCCAGGCGCTGCTGGCGCAAAAGAAGCAGTTTCTCATCCCGCTCTCGGCATTTTTCTTCGTGTTCTACTTCGCGCTGCCCGTGATGACCTCCTACTTCCCGTCCGTCG
>JANLUQ010000474.1:0-2443 GCA_031363565.1 Armatimonadota bacterium
TACTGGGCCGTATTGTCGCCGTACAGCCCTTGCTGGAACGACCCGCCGTAGTCCAGGGTACTGCGGCCTGTGATCTTCTGCGAGGTCGTCCCCAGGTCCACATTGAACCGGGCGCGCTGCGATTTGGTCAGTGAAGACGGCTCGTTGAAGGCGCCCAGGGACAGGTCCATCCGGGTCGTCTTGGGCAGCAGACGCCTCAGCAGCGGCGCGCGCAGGGCGTCCGTCGCCAGCCGGAACTCGGGCAGCCGCTCCAGGCCGCCGAAGAACCGCGAGGAGCTGCTGCTGGCGAGCTGGGTATACTTGGTCGCCAGCACTTCCAGATCGAACATCTTCCCCCGATTGCGGTAATCCAGATTGGAATCCAGCTCCTGACGGCTGTTCCCGCCCAGCCCGGCAAATCCCGGCGAATTGAACTGCGAGAAGTCGAACCGCGTTTCGAGCTGCGACCCGGCTGTCGGCTGGAAAGTGTTGTCCAGGGCCGACGTCAGCGTCTGCGAGCGGCCAAAGCCGAACGAGCTCTGGTTCAAGGTGGTCGTGAGCGATGTGTTGAGGCTGCCGACGTTCCGGACCAGGCCCAGCGTCGTGTTCTGGGACTGGCTTTTGGTCAGGCCCGCGAAGTATGAGTTCTGCTGGAACTGCGTGTTCAATGTCGCATTGACCGTCCCCAGCCGCTGCACATGGTTCAGGCTGCCGTTGATGTCCTCGACGCCCCGGCTTTTGTCATACAAGCGGTAAAGGGTGAAGAGGCCGCTGCCGCGCGTGGGCCGCTCCGGCGAGCCGTAGGTCTGGTCGAAGCCCAGTCCCGTCCCTTTCTTCTGGAACTCCTCCAGCCGCAGGATACCCGGCAGGGCGGTCGCCAGGGCATAGCCGAAGGCGAACTTGATGAAGTAGCCCTCATCGGGCGTCTGCCCGACCGTCGGAAAAAGAGTCTGCCGGGCCAGCCGCTGGTCGAGGGGCAGGAACAGGTAGGGGATGCTGAAGACGCGGTGGCCTTTGCGGTAGAAAGAGACGTTCCGCCCCACCAGCCGCCGTCCGGGGATGATATACGCCTCACGCGCGCCGAACGAGTAGTGCGGGTCGGGGAAATCGCAGGTCGTGAACTGACCATTGCGCGAATCGATAAAGCCGGGCCGCCCGTGCACGGTCCCTCCGTAGACATAGAGGGGCTGGATCAGGCCGATCTGCGCTTGGACCTGCTCCGGCTGGATGACGGACCGCGCCCCCGTCAGTGTGTAGGTGCCTCGGTTGAGGTTGAGCCGCAGCCGCCCGCCCGGCCCCACATCTGCCGTCTGTCCAGTCGGCCCGGTGAGGTGGACCGGCCCGGAAAAGGTCGCCAGCCCACGATTCGTGTCCAGTTCCGCCTCGTCTCCGGTCAGCAGGTAGCCTTTGTAGCCGATCTGCACGTTGCCCCGACCGATGACCGTCCCCTGCGTCGTTTCTTCCGTCGTGTCCGCGCTGTAGTACACATCATCCGGGTTCAGCGGCGGGCCGCCCTTCGGGCTGGGCGTGCTTCCCGGCAGCGGCGTCTCCTGCGTCGTCGGCAGCAACGGTCCGCCGGGCGTCCCGGAGGTTGGTGGAAGCGGCTGGAGAGGGCCGCCCGCCGGGGAGGCCGAAGCAGGGAGGGGCGGACTTACGGACGGTACGGCAGGAGACATCGGCGCGGTAGGTGCCGGGACGGCGGGCGGCGTAGTTGGTCCAGGGGAGGCGGGAACGGGAAGGGTAACGGTCGGCGTCTGCGCCCGCCCCCCGCCGGCGTTCGCGAGGAGCAGGCCGCAGGCGAGAAGAGACTGCCGGGCAAAGCGCATGATGGTCTATTATAACACGAGTTCGGGCGGGAAGCGCAGTCGCCGCTCCTTACTTCTTGCTGTTCCAAAGCGGCGATAGGCTGAACATGACGACCATCGCCGTATAGGACAGCAGCACAGACTGCGGACTTAGCCGCTTCTCGATGCCGGGCGTGAACTGCTTAGGCACGATCTTGTAGTCAATGACGTAGGCCGCCCCGACCGCCAGAAGCGCCGTTAGCAGGTTGCTCTTGGTGTTCGTGACCAGCAGGGCGCCTTCGTAGAGAACGCCCCAGGCCGACATGGCCGTGCCGTTGACGAGGATGCCGAGGCGCGACTCGCGAGGCGCATACTCGGTGGGCTGCTCCTTATCGTCGCCGTCCACGATATGGGCGACGCAGTTGAGTGCGGCCCAGGGCGAGCCGTTCTCCTTGTCGCTGGCAAGCATGATGACGGCGTTCGTGGCGGCGGCCAGCGCCAGCCCAGTCTTGAAACCGCGCGTGAGGCTTTGGGTGATGAGTGGGATGAGCATAGTAGGAAGAGTGTACCCGATCCTCCCTGTCCGATCCTCTCTGTCCGATCCTCCCTGTCCGATCCTCTCCCCGCGACAAGTCGCGCCCCTCCCCTCGAAGGGAAGGGTGGGTGATGGGGGCCAGGGC
>JANLUQ010000557.1:0-1555 GCA_031363565.1 Armatimonadota bacterium
GAGCATCAGCGAGAACGGCGCGGAGGCGGATAACGTGGGGCTGCAATTCTTGACCGTCCCCACGGGTACGAACGGCCTGATGCCGGACGGCACGCGCTATGCCGACGCCGCGAACGTCCACAACTACATCTACCACCCGAACTCTCCGGGCCTGAACGACAACAAGACCTGGAACGCCGCCGATCCGAGTCCGGCCTGCAAAGTGGACGGGCTTTACGGCAACTACGGCTCAACCTGGGCGCACCATTACGCGGGTTATTCCGCCGCCGCCCTCGCGACCCTGCCCCGCGTCACGACTGAGACCGGCGGGGCCATCGGCGGGGTCATTACCGAGGACATCCACGCACTGAACCTCCTGAGCATGTACCTGGACCAGTTCAAGCGCGGCTGGAGCGACACCGACGTTTACCTGCTGCGGGACCGGAGCGATGAGGCCGGCAACCAGCAGTATGGATTCTACAAGCCAGATTACACCCCGCGCAAGGCAGCCGTTTACCTCCACAACCTGACCTCGGTTCTGGCTGACCACGGTTCGCTGAAGACGCCGGGAAGGCTTGGCTACTCGGTCCCAAACGAGCCGGCCACGGTCCATGACCTGCTGCTGCAAAAGAGCAATGGGGCGTTCGAGCTGGTGGTATGGAATGAGCAGATCACCGGAACAAGCACTGTCAGGGTGAACCTCGGCCGCGCCTATCCTTTGGTGAAGGTTTACGACCCGACGGTCGGCACGGCCCCGATGCGGACAGTCCGCAACGCCGTTTCTCTCACGCTGACGTTAAGCGATCATCCGATGGTCATCGAAATACCGGCAAGCGCTGGAAGGGGATAGAAAGCAGCACCATGGCTTATTACTTAGGACTGGACATCGGCACGAGCGGAACGAAGGCGCTCTTGATCACGGAAAGCGGGCAGCACGTCGCCTCGGACACGCAGGAGTACCCGCTGTCCACGCCCCGGCCCTTGTGGGCGGAGCAGGACCCGGAAGATTGGTGGCAGGCCACTATTCTGACGACCAAGAACGTGCTGCAAAAGGCAGGCATCGGGGGCGCGGAGATCGCGGGCATCGGGCTGTCGGGGCAGATGCACGGGTCGGTGTTTCTGGACAAAGACAACCGAGTCCTGCGGCCCGCGCTGCTCTGGTGCGACCAGAGGACGCAGGCGGAGTGCGACTGGATCACGGCCCAGGTGGGGCATGATGCCCTGGTGGAGCATATCAGCAACCCGGTCTTGACGGGGTTTACGGCCCCGAAGATCGTCTGGCTGCGGAACCATGAGCGGGCGGCCTACGACAAGGTGGTCAAGGTCCTGCTGCCGAAAGACTACATTCGGTTCAAACTGACCGGCGTTCACGCCACGGAGGTATCGGACGCCAGTGGGACGGCCCTGCTGGATGTCAAGAACCGGCGCTGGTCAGAGGAAGTGCTGGGGGCGGCGGGCATCCCGCGCTCCTTCATGCCCGAGTGCGCGGAGAGCATCGAGATCACCGGGCATATCCACGCGGAAGCGGCGGGTCTGACGGGGCTTGCCGTGGGAACGCCGGTCGCGGGCGGCGGCG
>JANLUQ010000593.1:0-7862 GCA_031363565.1 Armatimonadota bacterium
TCTACGCGCGGTGTTCGAGAGGCTTCCGCACGTGTTGTACTGCGAGAAGATCTCACTGATCACATCCTCCCCTGCCGTCTCGCCGGTGATCTCGCCCAGGGCGGACAGGACGCCACGGACATCAATGGAAAGGAAGTCGGCAGGCAGGGCGGCGGCCAGTGTCGTCCGCGCCTCCTCCAGATGGATCAGGGCCGACTCCAAAGCTTGTTTGTGGCGGACATGGGTAACGAAGGTGTCCTCGGTATCGGCGGCGTGCCCCCCGAGTGCCATGTCGGCTAGAGCATCTTCCAGGGCAACCAAGTTCCAGCCGGTCACGGCGGAGACGACGATGCCTTCGGCGGGCGGGTCCGCTTCCGGCTTCAGGTCCCACTTGTTCCAGACGACGATGTGGGGGCGGCCTGCCAATTCAGCGCGCAGGACAACATCTTCCTTGGTCTCGCCCGCTGTGGCATCCAGAATGAGCAGGGCGATGTCGGCATCGGCGAGGGAGGCACGGGTGCGCGCGACCCCGATGCGCTCCACCTCATCCTCGGTCTCACGCAGGCCCGCTGTGTCCACGGCGCGGAGGGGAATGCCGCGCAGATTTAAGGTCTCCTCGATCACGTCGCGCGTCGTGCCCGGCACGGCGGTGACGATGGCGCGGTCGGCACGCAGCAGGGCGTTCAGCAGGGACGACTTGCCGACATTGGGCCGACCCGCTAGGACGACCTTCAGGCCCTCTCGGTACAAAATGCCCTGGTCGGCAGTCGCGAGGAGGGCTTCGACCCGCCGTTCTGCCGAGGTCAGCTCGGACAGACAGGCGTCCGTGTCTAGTTCGCCCACATCCTCGGGGAAGTCTATCGAGGCTTCGATTCGTGCCAGCACGCCCAGTACGATCTCCCGAATCTCCGTGACCGCGACGCTCAGGCGGCCCTCGCTCTGCCGTCGGGCCAGCCGATGGGCCTGCTCGGTTCGGGCGGCGATGATGTCACCAACGGCTTCCGCCTGGGCCAGGTCCATCTTACCGTTCATAAAAGCGCGCTGGGTGAACTCGCCGGGCCGGGCCGAACGCGCGCCGCACTGCATCAGCCGGCCCAGGATCTGCCGCAGCGGGATCGGCCCGCCGTGGGCGGAAATCTCGACCAGGTCCTCGCCGGTATAGGAGCGCGGGGCATGGAAGACGGCCAGGAGCACATCATCAATGACTTCGCCCGTCGGGTGGACGATGTCGGCGCGGTGCAGGGTGTAGCCAGCCCAGCCCGCGCAGGGCGTATGGTTGGGTCGCCAGGTCGCTCGGTCCACGATGGCGAAGGCGGCGGGGCCGCTGATGCGGATGACGCCCAGCCCGCCGGTCCCAGGCGGGGTCGCCAGCGCGCAAATGGTGTCTTCGTCGGGCGTTTCGTCGGGTATCATAGAGCGATTATACCTGCTCTTGGGCGCCGTGATTGAAAAAGGCTATTCAGTCTGTTATAATAAGTCCTATGACATCTCGCCGATACACTGCGACTTTTTGCGTGTTCGCGTGTCATAAAGACTTGACGATGATTTAGAGGCGCCGTGCCTGGCACATTCCCGAAGGGAGACAGTTCATGTTCAGTCGAATCATGCGGTATTTGAAGGGCCTGCTCGGCTTCAAGCTAGACCAGCTCGAGGACCCTGAGATCCTTTTGCAGCAGGCCCAGCAGGAGATGCGCGAGGCGCAGGCCAAGAACCGCGAGCGGGCGGTGCAGGCAATCACGCAGAAGAACAACCTGCAAGCACTGGTAGACCAGACCCAAAAGATGGTCAACAACTTGCAGGCGAAGGCCGAGATTGCCTTGAAGAACGGCGACCGTGACCTGGCCCGCCAGCTTCTCATCGAAAAGGGACAGTACGACGGCACTCTGGAGTCCACCAAGGTCTCGCTTCAGCAGGCTTTGGAGACGACCGAAGCCGTCAAGACGGCGATGCGGCGCGAGGAGGAGCGAATCCGGGCCAAGACCGCCCAGGCACTCTCGATGAAGGCGCAGTGGAAACAGGCGCAAATCGAGAACTCGATGAACAAGGCTTTGGAGGGCATGTCGGCGGATGGCACTGACCAGGCCTTCGAGCGCGCGGCGGCCAAGATCTCCAATACCCGCAGCGAAGGGCAGGCGCGGACCGAGTTGGCGCGTGAGAGCCTAAGCGGCAAGCTGGCCGGTCTGGACGATGCGCAAGCCTCCAGCAATGCGGATGACGAGCTGGCGCAGATGGAGCAACGGCTTGGGCTTGCACCCAAGCCCGTCGCCAGCACCACTGCCAGCGCAAGCGTCGCGCCGAGAACGCCACTTGCTGGCTCGGAAATAGACAAACAGCTCCAGGAGCTGGAAGCCCGCGTCGGCGGCAGCAACGGCACATCTTCCTCCTAAGGAACAGAATCGTAAGGACCAAGATCACCCATGGCTGATATTCTGGGGCGGTCGTTCCGCCTCGCGAAAACCTACCTCAACGAAGCCAAAGGCCGCCTGAACGACATCACGGCGGACGCTCAAGAGGAGTTGACGAGGGCTTTGAACCGCGACGATATCCAGGCAGGACTGTCAGCCAGCGATGACCCGATGGAGCGCGCGCAGGCCAAGATCACCGCTGCGCGTCAGGCGTCCGCTAACCAGAAGGAGCTGTCGCCGGGTCGGTATGCCCCGTCCCCGGTTCCCTCTGCCTCTCCGGTCTCGCAGGCCGACCCGATGCAGACCGCCTACAAGATCCTTGGCGTTCCTCCCGGCTCGGACTTCCTGACGGTGCAGACGGCGGCCAACAAGCTGCGCGATCGGTGCGCCCCGTCCCGTTTCGCCGAGGGCACGCAGGAGCAAACCGAAGCGCGGATGATCCTGCAAAAAGTCGAGGAGGCGTATCAGGTGCTCCAGAACGCGCTCGATCCCGGCGCGGGCCGGTTCGACAAGCTGGAAATATAGCAGCCACGCCGCGAGCCCGGGAGGCGACAGATGATAGTCTTGGTCATCGAGTGGATACTCCGTGCGATCTGGTCAGCCCTCTGTTTCGTCTTTGACTGCGCCTTCCCGGAAATCCTGTTCGCTCTGCTTGAGCGGCTAGCAAAAAGGTTTCGGCAAAGACTGGACTCGCGTCACACGCCCGTCGCCCATGACACGCCTGCTGCCCATGATAACCGACTCCGAAACTGAATTCGCCGCGCTGGTCCGCGAGGCCCAAGCCTGCCGCGCCTGCCCACGCATGGAGGGACGCCGCCGGGTGCTTTCGCCGGCCAATGGACCGCTGACGGCGCGCGTCCTGTTCGTCGCTGAGGCACCCGGCCGGTTGGGAGGAGACAAGGGCGGCATTCCATTGTCGGGGGATGCTTCGGGGCGGAACTTTACTCGTTACCTGGTGGCGGCCGGGATGACGCGGGCGGAAGTCTTCGTGACCAATGCCGCCCTGTGTAACCCGCGCACCGCGCGCGGGACGAACGCCCCGCCGTCGCCCGCCGAACTCAGACGCTGCGCGCCGTTCCTCCGGCGCACACTGGCCGTCGTGCAGCCTACCATCATCGTGACATTGGGCAACAAAGCGCTGGCCGCCCTGCACCTTATCGAAGCGCACTCGTACTCCCTCCGCCAACACGCGGCGACTGCTGTTCCCTGGAATGGGTGGACGCTGTTCCCGCTCTACCACCCTTCCCCACAAGTCGTCATCAGCCCGACCGGGCGCACTCATGCCGCGCAGGAGGCGGATTATCGCGCCCTGCGAGACCTGCTGGAAACGCAGGCGGCATGACGACGATCTTGGACGAGGTGCCGGGGGCGCGGGAGCGGCCCAGTCGCTGCCCCATCCGAATCCAGCGTGAAGACGACGGGACCGTTACCCTTGTCCTTCCCCCGCGCGGCGTCTCCCCCATCGTCTTGTTCTTCGCCTGTGTCCTGCTCGCCAATCTTCTCATTACCCTCTACACCGGGCTAGTTCTAGTCCTGGCGCATCGGAGCGTCCTGTTCATGGCCCAAATCTCGCCGAGTGGCCTGCCCTACTCGCTGCGGCACTGGCAGACCGCCTTGCTGCTCGGCCTACTGTCCGCCGGAACGCTGGGATTCTTCACCCTGGCGGTGATCCTGCGCCCGATCACGGCGCACGACATGGTAGAGATCTCCGGCGAGTGGGTGCGCGTCCGGCACAGCGAGTGGGGGCGGGTGCGGGAGCGGCAGATGGCACGGCGGGACGTGCGCGGCTTCCTATTGCGGCGTGTCCCACCGGGCCTGGACTCGGGCATACTCACTATTCAGGGACGGGGCGAGGAAATCGAGATCGGCGAGTTCCTGCGCGAAGCCGACCGGGAGTGGCTGGCCTCGGCGGGGAATGCACTAATGAATGGGTGACGATCAACCGGGGGCGAGCAGGGCCGTGAGGCTGAGGAGCTGAACCGGGGAGCCGATGGCGATGAGGATATCGCCCGGCGTCAGCGTCCGTTCATCGGGCGGATTCGGGACGAAGACGCCGCCCTCGCCGCCGGCCCGCAGGGCGACGACCAGAGCGCCCGACTTCTGCTTGAACTGGGCGTCTCCGAACGTCGTGCCCGCGTAGGCGGCGCTCACGGTCACTTCGCGCAGCCGGAACTCGGTGTGGTCAGCCTCGGTCATGGCCGTGATGAAGTCGGTGACGGCGGGGTTGGTCGCCGTGATCGCCATCCACCGGCCGCCCAGGACGTGCGGCGAGACGACCTTGCTGGCTCCCGCCCGGAGCAGCTTGGCCTCATTCTGCAAAGTGTCCGCGCGGACGACGATGTAGAGGTCGGGCCGCAGCCCACGCGCCGACAGGACGATGAACATGTTGATGGCATCGGTGGGCGTCACGGCGATCAGGGCGGCGGCCCGGCTTATGCCGGCCCGTTCCAGCACGTCGTCATCAGCGGCATCGCCCTCTACATGGGGGATATCCGCGTCGCGCAGCATCTCCACGCGGGCGGGGTCGCACTCGATGACGACGTAGGACACTTTGTCGCGCGTGTATCCCTGTGCGATTTGCTGCCCCATGCGGCCATAGCCGCAGACGATGTAGTGATTTTTGAGCGCGTTCACCATGCGGATCATCCGTTTCTTGGAAAGGAAAAGCAGCGTTTGTTCGCTGACGAACGTTTCGATGATGGTGGTGAACAGCCACGCCGCCGTGCCCAGCCCGAACAGGATGAGAGCAATGGTGAAGACCGTTCCAGCCGTGTCGAGCGGCTTGATCTCCCCATAGCCGACGCTGCCCAATGTGATGACGGTCATAAAGAGGGCATCGAGGAAGCTGTAGTGCTCGATCCCCATGTAGCCCGCCGTACCGCCGGAGAGGATAAAGGCCCCGAGCAGTAGGGCCAGCCGCAGCCGCAGGAGCGGGTTACGGTAAAAGTCTTGCAGGCGAGGCCGGAACTTGAGCGCCTTTATCCAGGGGATCATCGGGCCGTCGCCGTGACCTTATTCCCCGGCATCACGTTCAGGTCGAGCGTCCTGCCCCGGAAGCGGATGCCCTTGACGGTCAGCCCGCCCCACCCCGGCGGCAGGTGCGGGTCGGCGTACAGGCTGGCCTCACCGTCGCCTGTGATCTTCGTCCCCTTCCCCATTCGCCCCGGCTCAACGACTTGCAGGCCCGCAAAGCCGTAGAGGACACTCTGGAGGCAGCCACCCATGCCGGTGCAGAAGTAAACGCGGTTGGAAGTGCGCTTCTCGGCGAAGGCGTCCCACGGGCCGCGCATGAAGGGGCGGTAGGAGTCGTGGAACAGGTCAAGGCTATCCTTGCCGCGCCCGAGCCGGGCGGCGACGACGGCGTGGATGCTGGCGGTCATGGCAGGGCCGAACTTGCTGGTGTGGGCCGTGTAGAAGTCCAGCATTTTGCCTTCCGTCTGCGCGTCGAAGGGGATGTTCAGGGGGTGGACGAGCAGGAGCGTGTCGGCTTGTTTGGCGGCGAAGCGTTCCGTCAGTGGTGTGTCGTTCTCGGCGGGGATGCCACGCGGCTTGTCGAAAGGGAAGTACATGCCGTCGGCGACTATTTTCCAGCGCGGGTCGGCGGGTTGTCTTAATATCTGGGCCGCTCGCGCTGCCGCCCGCAGGTTCGCCTGCACGATGGCGTTCGTCCAGGCGTCGTCGTCCACCACGCCCGCCGTCTCGTCGGGCGCCAGGACGCCTTTGACATGGTACTTGCCGTCGGTGCCTTTGGTGACGCGCGAGACCCAGTATTGGGCCGTTGCCGATAGGACTGGCCAGCCTTCGTTTCTTAGATAGGACTTGTCGCCCGTCCACAGATAATACTGCCACGCCGCCCAGCCGACATCAGCGGTGATATGCCGCTCCTTGGTGAACTCTCCGCCGACCATCTCCTCGCCGGTGTCCGCGCTCTCCCAGGGGTACTCCGCCCCCGCGAAGCCATGCATCTTGGCGTTCTTTTTGGCCTGCCCCAGCAGCTTGAAGCGGTAGGCGATGATGGACTTGGCGTAGTCGGGGTGCTGGACGATGAGTGCGGGCATCATCCAGACCTCGGCGTCCCAGAAGATGTGACCGCCGTAGATATTGGACGACAGGCCCATTGGCGGGACGGAGTGGTCGGAGCCGAGAGAGGTGGAAGAGAGCAGGTAGAAAAGGTTTGCGTGTGTCACCTGCTGCGCTTCGGGGTCGCCTTGGATGATGATGTCAGATGTCTGCCAGAGGCGGGGCCAGTTGTGCGTCTGGTAGCGTAAAGACTTTTCCGAACTGGTCCCGCTTCCCTTAATCGAGGTCGTCAACTGGCCGGACCGGATGTTGAGTATCTGCTGATACTGTACGCCAGCGCTGACTGCCTCAACGGCCAGTGGTGAGCTGCTTGCTAGCTGCCCCGCTTTGTACACGCCGGCCAAGTAACTGACACCTGGCTGCCCACTCGCCGCGATGAGACTTCCAGACTTTCCATCGCTCACGTAAGGGTCAATGGAGCGGGTTGCGTTTGTTGTGCTCAGCACCCATGGGTCGAACGTCTTCTGGTTCAAGAACAGGGAGTTGGCGACAGTAGCCTGGTCAGCCGGCGACGAGGCCGGAGCGGGCGCGGAGTCGGTGTCATGGTGGCAGCCGGTGAGCAGGAGACAGGCGGCGGCGAGGAAGGGTATAATTCGAGCATTCACGGGGATAAGATACGCCTGAAGGTGCGGAAAGTCCTGCAAGGGCATCCTATCCCGGCTCACAAGTTTGCCACCCTTCCCTCGGAGCGAAGGGCTTAAGAAAGGGAAGCGGACAAAAAGCGCGAAGACTCGCTCTGCTTCTAGAAACCCCTTCCCTTTGAGGGAAGGGTGGCAAACTTGTGAGCCAGGATAGGATTCTGGGCATCGGAGTGAAGGAGTTTATGTGGCGAATACGCAAGAGAAAACACGAAAAGTCCGTTGGGGGATCATCGGGGCGACGGCGCGCATCGCCAAGGACGCTTTGATCCCGGCCATTTTGAGCAGCGAACACGCAGAACTCGTCGCCGTGGCCTCGCGCAGCCGGGACAGTGCGCGGGAGATCGCCGCCCAAGCCGGGCCGGAGGTGGCAGCCTACGGCGATTACGACTCCCTGATCGCCGACGGGAACGTGGACGTGGTCTATCTGCCCCTGCCGAACAACCTGCACCTGGGCTGGGCCGTCGAGGCCACGGCGACGAGTTCTGCGTGTTCGCTGCTCAAAATGGCCGGGATCAAAGCGTCCTTGGCGATGCGTGCCGTCGCCCCGATGATCCCCCACCGGACTTTCCGCGTCTCTCCCTGCATATCCGACATATCTGCTCCTTAACTCTGATGCCCAGAATCCTATCCCGGCTCACAAGTTTGCCACCCTTCCCTCGGAGGGAAGGGCTTAAGAAAGGGAAGCGGCCACAAAGCGCGAAGACCCGCTCTGCGTCTTCAAGCCCCTTCCGTGTGAGGGCAGGGTGGCACTATTGTG
>JANLUQ010000171.1:0-24161 GCA_031363565.1 Armatimonadota bacterium
CCAAGCTGGGTGTCGTCTGGAACGTCGGCATGACGCGCGAACCGTTCCATCCCGCCGACACCGGCTACTTCCACGCCTTCTGGTCCCAGGAGGTCACGCGGTGTGGCCTGCCCCATGTCTGGGCTAGGGCGCGCGGGCAGCGCGGCCACTTCGTCGGCATCGTCCAGACGATGGCCGGCGCGCGCAGCCTCGGCTTCCTGGAGGGCGACGATCAGTTCCGCGTTGACGCCCAATCCGACGTCGCGGGCAGGACCCCGACCACCGTCGTCGCCCCCTGGAACGGCACCGGCACCGAGGACTGCTTCAACAGCGGCTGGTACTTCGACAAGGGCACGAACGCGCTTCCCGTCAACGGCGTGCTGGTCAAGAACCAGTCCGGCGGGATGGGCCGCATCAACGCCTACCGCTGGTTCCTTAACGACGCGCCCGTGTTCCAAAGGTCGCTCGACGCTCAGATCGAGCACGGGGGCGCGAATGATGCCCCGAATACTTATTACTCATCCGTTGCCTACTGGTATGCCTCGGGGCAGACTCAGCCCTGGTCCCAGACCCCCCACGCGGCACGGATTGAGCCGCCGCATAGCCCCGTCGCCGTGCCCGTTCTGAGGCTGAAGGACCCCATCGAAGGCGAAACACTGGTCCCCGATGCCCTGGCTTCGGCGGGTAATGTCCAGACCCAGGACATGAGCGGCTTCGAGGGCGCTTGGAGCGGCGACAGCCAGCTCTGGTGGACGGACGGCAAGGTGGGCGATACACTGACCCTGACCCTGCCGCCCCGACCCGGCATCTATGACCTCCTCGCTTACTTCACCCAGGCGGCCGACTACGGTCAGGTCACGTTCGTCCTTAACGGCCAGCCCGTCGGCGGTGTTTATGATGCTTACCACGCTGGTGTGGCCGCGAGTGGCCCGGTCGCATTGGGCCGCGTGATTCTGCCTGACGGCCCCAGCCGCCTGGTCATTACCCTCCACGGCAAAAACGCCGCCGCGATCGGCACCCTGTTCGGCCTGGATGCGCTGGTACTGAAGCCGGCAAAGTAGGGGTATAATCTTCCCGTGTGAACGCCCGCCCGCCGGATGCATAAGATAAACTGCCGGCGGATGCGAACATGAATTTGCGAAAACGAACCCGAAACCCTGATTGGCAGCATTTATGCACAATAGAACCGCATGACACCTTTGCTTGCCGCCCGACTGACGAAGCGTTTCCAGAAGATACGCCCCCAGCGCTCCACCTCCGTTTCGCAGTGGGAGCAGGCGCTTTTGGGATTTCTACTGGCCGTCGCCGCCACGCTTTTCGTCATGCAGGGCTTCTGCGTCGCGGGCGACTGTATGCAGCCCCATCTTTACACCGGCGAGCGTGTCCTGGCGAACAAGGTGGCCTACCATTTTGCCTCGCCCAAGCGCGGCGACATCGTGATCTTTGACTACCCGAAGGACATCCGCCAGGTCTATGTCAAGCGCGTCATCGGCCTGCCGGGCGAGACTATTTCTATCCAGGACGGGCGCGTCTCCATCAACGGCAGGCTCCTTCCCGAGCCTTACAAGGCCTTCGCCGCCCACGGCGACATGACCGCCCAGGCGGTCCCGCCGGGCCAGTATTTCGTGATGGGCGATAACCGGGATGTGTCCGACGACAGCCGCTACTGGGGCGATCTGCCCCGCCACGACATCATCGGCCGGGCCGTCGCCTGCTACTGGCCCCCCGCCCGCTGCCAGGTGCTTCGGTAGTCGTGGGAACGACGAAGAAAGGCGAACGAGATGAACACGCTCCAGTATCTGGTGCTTGCTATGGCTGCTTTCATGATCGTTTACTTCCCCTTCCTGACCGCCAAGTCCATCCGTCGAAAACAGAGGTATCGCATCTTTGAAATCCCTCTCGCCACATCCATGGTGGTCTACATCGCCATCAGCATCGTGTGGCCCTCCGCCATTCAGGCCGCGCCGCCGATTGTGCATCGACTGCTGCCGGTCCTGTTTGTGCTGTGGATCGCGGACTGGCTCGGCATCTTTCGCTGGCTGTTTAACCGGCAGAGGACCCCACAAACTTGAGCGCACCTGACCTGAATTACGACGCCCTGCGCCGCTATGCTGAGGACAACCTCCCCGGCCTGCTGCTCGTCACCATCAGTGGGGCACACCTGTAAGGGTTCCCTTCGCCGGACAGCGACGTGGACCTGCGGGGGAGCTTTGCCGCGCCGCTGGCCGATGTGCTCGGCCTGGATGCGCCGCGCGAGACGCTGGAGCCGGAAGGAGTCGTCGGCGGCATCGAGGTCGAGTTGGTCGGGTACGAGATCGCCAAGTACCTGCGCCTGCTGGTCAAGCCGAACGGGTACGTCCTGGAACAGATCCTATCACCCCTCGTCGTGCTGACTTCGCCCGCGCATGGGGAGCTGGCCGCGCTGGCGCGGGCCGGGTTGAGCAAGAAGCTGTACCATCACTATGCGGGCTTTGCGCAGGGCGAGTGGCGCGATTACCAGAAGCCGGGTGTGGGTAAGAGCGTCAAATGCTTGTTGTAGCTGCACCACGTCTTGATGACTGGGATCGTGCTGCTCACCGAAGGGGTGGCCGAGGCGAACCTGCACCGGCTGAACGAGCGGTTCAGGCTGGACCTGGAGCTGCTGCAGGCGATGAAGACGCGTGAGCAGGCGGATTTGGCCGGCGACGACTCCATCCATATTTAGGGCCATCGCTGGTCTGTTCGAGCGGCTGGATGCCGCGTGCGAGTCGTCCCCATTACCCGAGGATATGCCGAACCGGGCGGCACTAAACGAATTTCTAATACGACTGCGCCTGTCCGGCGTCAGCTTGGGGGATTGAATGTTAATGGCAAGCGTTGAAATGGAGATGGAAGAAGACGTCGAGCAGGTCCTGCTGAGTGAAGAGCAGATCGCCCAGCGCGTCGCCGAGATGGGGGCGCAGATCTCCTTGGACTATGCGGGCAAGGATCTGATGCTGGTTTGCATCCTGAAAGGTGCTAACATCTTCCTGGCCGACTTGGTCCGGCAGATTACCCTCCCGCTCTCCTATGACTTCGTCGCCGTCTCCTCCTACGGTGCGGACACCAAATCGTCCGGAGTCGTCCGTATCCTCAAGGACTTGGATGAGAGCGTCGAAAGCAAGCACGTTCTGGTCGTCGAGGACATCGTGGACACCGGCCTGACCCTGCGGCTGTCCTACCTGCTGGAAAATCTGCGCTCCCGCCGGGCCGCCTCGGTCAAGATCTGTACCCTCCTGGATAAGCCTTCGCGCCGCCGGATGGATGTCCCCGTGGACTATTTCGGCTTCAAAGTCGAGGATCGATTCGTGGTCGGCTACGGCCTGGACTATGCTGGTAAGTACCGCAACCTGCCCTACATCGGCATTCTGAAGCCTGAAATCTATGGTGGCGGCTAGGATTTCTAGGATTTATGGGGGTGGTTGGGAAAGTAGGCCCAAATTCTGGTTTGTTTTCGACTCGCCTGTGGTATAATGCCCTCGGAGCCGCTTAGCACTTCAGGTTCACCGCGATTGGTCGCCGCCCCTTCGCGGTCTAGGCTATACGGCCCACTGTCACCCCCGTTTCCCGGTTTGGTCCCTGGCTCGGCTTTGTTTACGACTCGAATCCTTCTTGTACTCGCGAACGATCTTTTTCCAGGCATTTCGCTACCCACGTCGCTGGGCACCTCGACCGACCATCACTTCCATTACGATTTCTGCTCTCACATTCGGTTCTCATATTCTGCTCTCATACGATTTCCGGTATTATTCACCCCGATTACCAAAGGTAACCACACAGCACAATGGCACAAGACGACTCCGAGACAATCACGCCGCGTCCCCCGCAGGCTGACACTCCGAAGGCCGACACCCCGAAGGCTGAGACTCCCAAAGTTAGCAACCCGATTCCCCCGCTGACGCCGCGCCCACCCCGGAACGGCAAAGATAACAGCCGGGCCGCGCAGGCCGCGCAAGAGGGAAAAGACAGCACGCGAGAGGTCAGGGAGATGCCGAAGGAGCCTGCGGCATCCGCTCCCGAATCCGGCGCCGGCGAGAGGGATGGAACCGCGCGGGGCAACTCGGACGCGGATGGGGCGCTGACCAAATCGGGCGTGCTGGAGATCCTGCCGGAAGGGTGGGGGTTCCTGCGCCAGAACAACTTCGACCCAGGCAGCCAGGATATCTATGTCGCGCAGGCCCAGATCAAGCGCTTCAACCTCAAGACCGGCGATACTGTGACCGGCCAGGTCCGCCCGCCCAAGGATACCGAGAAGTATTACGGGCTGCTGCGCGTCGAGTCGGTCAACAGCGCCTCCCCTGACCAGGCCCGCAGCCGGGCGAACTTCGATGATCTGGTGCCCATCTACCCGGAAGAGCGCTTTATCCTCGAGACCGACCCGAAGAACCTCACCGCTCGCGTCATTGACCTTATCGCCCCCATCGGCAAAGGCCAGCGCGCCATCGTCGTCGCCCCGCCCAAGGCCGGTAAGACCACCGACCTCAAGTCCAACGCCAACTCCATCACGACCAATCACCCCGACGTCCATCTGGTCGTGCTGCTGATTGATGAGCGGCCCGAGGAAGTGACCGACATCCGCCGCTCGGTCAACGGCGAAGTCGTCTCCTCTACCTTCGACGAGCTGCCCGAGAACCACATGCGCGTTGCCGACATGGTGCTGGAGAAGGCCAAACGGCTCGTCGAGGCCGGCAAAGACGTAGTCGTGCTGCTCGACAGCCTCACCCGCCTTTCCCGTGCCTCCAACTTGACAGTCACGCCGTCCGGGCGCACCCTTCAGGGCGGCCTGGATCCCGCCGCTATCTACCGCCCGAAACGTTTCTTCGGCGCGGCCCGTAATATAGAAAACGGCGGCAGTCTAACCATCATCGCTACCGCCTTGGTTGAGACCGGCTCCCGGATGGACGACATCATCTTCGAGGAGTTCAAGGGTACCGGCAACTCTGAGCTGAAGCTTGACCGCGAGATCGCCAACCGGCGCATCTTCCCGGCCATCAATGTCAAGGAGTCCAGCACGCGCAAAGAAGAGCTGCTCTACGACGAGGACAGCCTCAAAGCCGTCTATCAACTGCACCGAGTCCTGGCCGGGCTGGGGACGGTCGAAGCTGCGGAGCTGCTGATAGACCGGCTGAACAATAGCAAGAGCAACAAAGAGTTCCTGAAGGTCATCAGCAAGACCGGACGACGCGAGGATTGACTACCAGGGACCGGCATTAGGAAGCGAGGAAAAGGTGCCAGGCGATTTCGATAAATTGTTCGATGATGATTGGCGGCCCCAGGATACTGACCCGGACGGCCTCTCTTCCCTGCGAAGGCAGAACGAGGGGAGCAGCGATTCCGGCTCGGAAAACGAGAACCGGGCGCCTCGTTCCCTGAACGAGAAGGAAGTCAAAGTGATGGGCGTTTATGCCCACCAGGACCAGGGCACCATCGCCAACCATTTCGTCCTGCTGCGCGATAATCGGGGCCGCCGCGTCCCGATCTTCGTCGGACAGTTCGAGGCGTGGGCCATCTCGCTCGCCCTGGAAGGCGATGCCCCAGACCGGCCGTTCACTCATGACCTCATCCGTCTCCTGCTGGAGCGGCTGGATGCCACCATCGAACGGATCGTCATTGACGACCTTTGGAACGAGACCTTCTACGCCAAGATTGGTTTGGTCAAGGCCGGCGGCGAAACCATGGACATAGACGCCCGCCCCTCCGACGCTATCGCGATGGCCCTGCGCTTCCGCGCCCCGATCTACATGGCCGAAACCGTCCTGGAAGCGACTATCCGGACGGAGTAAGCGAACGCCTACGGCAAGACACCGAGAAAAGCCCCGCGCCCCACAGCGCGGGGCTTTTCTACGTCGGGTACAATCCCCCCATGTCCTTCCCACCTCCGTTCAAGCGCCCCCCCTTCTGGTTCGGCCTGCTGCTCGGCGGGCTAGCCTCCTTCGGCGGGCTGACCTCCTTCGGCGGGCTGGCCTCCTTCGGTGCCCGGCGATACCGGCCATCGCCCCGGCCCCGCACCCTTGATCCGCTCTTCGACCTCGTCAGCGACGCCGTCGTCCTCTGCGATGCCTCGGGGGCCGTCACCGGCGTAAACGCCGCCGCGCACGCGCTGTTCGGGCCGGACGCTCTGGGCCTTGCCCGGCTGCGCTATCCCAGTGGCCAGCGCGTGCCGCCGGGCCAGTCGCCGCTCAACCGCGCGCTCCGCACCGGCAAGGCGGTGGAAGGAATGGGATACCTCTGCGTCTCTGCTGAGGGAAAGACGTGTCCCCTGGACATCAAGGCCAGGCTGCTTCCGGGCGGTGGGGCCGCCCTGATCGCCCGCGACAGGACGGAGACCGGCGAAGGCTTGGCGCGGGAGACAAAGGCCCAGAAGCGGGAAACGGCTCTGCGCGTCCTTTGCCGCCGCCTCAGCGTCGCCCCGGATGCCGAGGCGACCGGGCAGGCGCTGGTTGAAAGCGCCCTCGCCTTGGCTGAAGGGATACCAGGCGCGCGGGTCCGACTCTACACCTATAACAGTGATGCCAAACGGCTCACGCGGCAAGCCTCCGCGCCCGAAGACCGCCCGAAGCGGCCCAAGTCGCACCGGCAGGCGCAGCGACTGACCTTCCCCTTCGATGCCTCCGCGCCGCTGCTCTGGTCGGTCTATATCGCGCGTCAGCCGGCCCTTGGGACTGATGTCGGTGAGGACTCAGAGCATCCAGCCTACGCCCTGCCGCTGCTCCTCGGCGGCGTCGCCATCGGCCACCTCTCACTCACCTGCCTCGATGCCGACGGCCTCGCGGATGCCGACCTGCGCGAGACACTGGAACTCTTTGCTTCTGCCGCTGCCCTTGCCCTCTCGGGGCCGCATCAGGCGGCGCAGGCCGTCCCGTTGGTGGTGCAGATGGAAGCGCTGCACAGCGTCATCAGGGCAGGAAGTGAGGGAGCGGAGCCGGGCACACTGGCGGATCTAGTCAGCAGTGTGGTGTGCCGCGTGACCGGGGCCGAGGTCTGTACACTGGTAGTGCGGGAGGGGGATCGTATGCGCCTCGTCGGCGCAGCGTATCGGGATGCGCTCTTGTTCCCCGACCGCTATGCATCGGACGACCCCGCGCTCGTCGGGGACGCGGCGCGGGAAGCCATACAGAAAGGCAAAACGACCCAGTGGATCGGGCTGGCAAACCCACACTTCGAGGCCGGCATCTGGCGGGCCTTCGCCGGGCAGTCCGGGCGGCATTCCGTTCTCTCCGCCCCCTTAGCGGCGGGGCAGGGGGCGCTGACGATGTATATGCCGGGCGACGCCCCAGTCGCAGCCGCGCAGGTCAAGTTCCTGGAGACAATGGCGATGCTGATGCCGGCATCTCGGCCTGAAGCCAGCCGGCCAGCAGGGCACACAGCCTTGTGAACGTCCCCGCGTCGCCGGGCCGCAGGCAGAGGGCGCCGACGGCACTCTCCTCCGAGCGGCCATAGGTGAGGTGGCTGCGGTTCCGCGCGTCCGCCTGCCCCACATAGAGACACCAGGCGCGGGCCACGGTGCGCCGCCCCGACTCGTCCACAATGCCATCCCGGTAGGCATGCATCTGGTTGATGTCGTCGCCCTCCTCGCCCCCAAGCGCGTAAGGCTTGAACTTGGCATCCAGTATCCAAAGCCTGTCCTCGGAAGCCAGTGTGATGTCCGGCTGCATCGTGTGCGACAGCGAGTTCCGGCCCTCGGCAAAAGATTGGTTGTAGACTAATGCCAGCCGTCTCCCCTCCGCCGAGCGAAGCGCGACCCGACCCGCCGTGCCCGTCGCCAGTGTCAATGATAGGCGGCCCTCGCGGACAGCGAACAGGTTAGCGATGTCATCCCTGACACCGACGACTGGCTCCCAGCCGCCCGCCCGCAGGGCATCCAGCACGATAAACAAGCACCAGGTCTCGTACAGCCGCCAGGACTCGCGCGGCGGCAGTGTCAGCCACGGGTGGTCCCAGTCGAACCTAAACCCCGCGCGGTAACGGGCCATCTCGTGGAAGACGCGCGCATACTCGGGCCGCCCTACCGCCTTCTGCGTCACCGGCTTGAGCCACGCCGCTCCGTCCACTCCGACTTCCTCCCACCACGGCGCGCGCAACAGGCCGCGCAGACCCCGTTCACAGTGTCCCGCCCGCTCGGCGGCTTCCGCCTCCCCTTCCGCTCCCCCTTGTGCCTCAGCGATCCGCGCAATGGTCGCGCAGTCCCGTTCCAGCATCCACAGAAAGGACTTGACGGCGCGGTTCTCAGGGGTGTCATAGGAGAGGATCGTGACGGTTTCCTCCAACGAGCGCAGGTCGGGGCCGCGCCGCGCCGCTTGCAGCACCGCCTGCGTCGTCACACGCCGGGCGCGGAACGCGGGGCTGATGGGTCGCGCTTGCTCCGCCGCCGCAGCAAGAGGGTCCCGCCCGATCTGCGCCGTCGCCTGTGCCAAGAGCGGCAGCACGCGCTCGATGAACCCGAGCCGCTCCACCGGCGACTTGCGCGCGGCAAGTGAGCCGGCCGAAACGTCTAGGTCCTGCCACGACTGATCAGGAAATAGCCGCACGCCCGCCGCCAGCGAGACGCGGGCGATATCGTCCAGCATCCGTGCCCTCTCCAGCGCCGACAGCATCCGATGCCAGTCGGACGGCTCGATGTCACTCATGGAACCGGACATACCCCGTCTCCTCACCATGCGCGCGCATCCGGGCCACCTTTGCCGTCGTGACCTGAAACCCGTTTGCATCCGCCCACGACTGAAGCCGAGCCATCATCGGGGCCAGCGTCTCGCTCGGACCATGCAGCTTCGGCAACACCTTCTGGGCCATCTGCAAGTCCAGGGCCAGTCGAAAATTCGCCTCCTGCTCCGGCAGCAGCAGGCCCATGCCCGTGTCCGAGTCGAAGCTATTGGCGAGGAACATCAGAACATCGTCACGGACTCGGTAGGCGAAATGCAGGCGGTGCGCGTAAAGCAGGTCATTGACCGCCTGAAGCGCAGCCAGAGCGCGGTCAGGGAACGCCGCATCGAGCCGCGCCAGCCGCTCCCGCGCCCGGCCCACAGTGACGACCCGCGCGTTCAGGAAGAGGACTTGACGCGCAGCGGGCGATGCCCCCAGGTCCTCGTCGAGCCGCGCACCCCCCTTGCCGCCCAACACCCCGGCCAGGACCGGCGGCTCATCGAAGTCCAGGGTGTTCGCCCGGTCCAGCACTTTCCGCGAGAAGCCGTGTGTAGTCTCATCCACATTGACCGTTCCCGTCACAAATAAATTGGGCGGCAGCACCAGGTCCGGCACGTCCTCGTGCAGCGGAATCCGGTGCCCGCGCGACTCGAGCGCGGACAGGTAATCCGCCAGATAATGCTCGACACGGGCCAGGTTCATCTCGTCCAGGCAGACAAAGAACGCGCGCTGCCGGTTCTCGGGCAAGGCCGCGCGCCGGGCGATCTCTAAAAATGGCGTCGAGACGTAGCGGTTCGCGAGAAGGTTATGGTAGCCGAACAGCGCCGCCGAATCGTTCCAGTCGGGCCGGACGGGCAGGAGACGGAATTGCCCGACAGTATGCCCCGTCATCGCCTCGGCAAACAGCTCGGCCAGCCGTGTCTTGCCCGTCCCCGACACGCCCGAAAGGATCGCGAACGGCTTCGTTTTGAGCGCGACATAGTAAGACCGCAGGCGATACGCGGGAAAGGTAAAGCCCTGTCCTAGCGCATATTCTTCCAGGGCCGCCAGCAGCCTCGTCTCCGTCAGCGCGGGCGGCCCCTCTGCGACATAGTCCGCCCCTGGTTCCCGCACCTGCCCGGCAAGTGATGCGGCGACGGCCAAAACATCGGAGCGCAGCGCCGCATCCACCTCGGGATAAGTCGCCAGGCCCAGCGTCTCGCGGATCTGCTCGTAGATCGGGAACAGTGCCAGGAGGCTCTGTGCCGCGTCCGGCGGCCCCGCCTCGGGCAGAACAAACCCATACAGCTCGGCGGCCTCGACCAGCGCCGCGCGCCGCTGCTCCGGCGTCAGCCCCAGCCGGCGCAAGGCGGGGCGCGTAATCAGGGGGTAAGTGTCGGGGGAGAAAGCACAGAGCAGGCTCGAAGCCGTCTGAACCCCTGTCCCGCGCGCGCTGAGGAAGACGCGCAGGCGGTCCAAAAGGGCATCACTGCCGAACAGCAGGCGGCGCAGGCGGTCGTCAAACCCTTTCGGGTCGCCTGCATACAAACGCCGGGAGAGGTTTCCGTTCGGAGCGAGTTCCGAAGCCGCTCGCAGCAGCCGCGTCCGCTCCTCCTCGGTCAGCGGGCGACCCGCGCGCAGGCCGCTCCTCGCCAGGACAACGCCGAAGGCCAGCGCCGCCCGCGACTGCGCCTCGCGCCGCGTCCAGAAGTCGAAGCGGCGCTCCCCCTCCTCTTGGCCGGCGCGGACCGCCGCCAGCCGGGCGCGCTGGGTATCGTTAAGCGTGAACATTCTGCCAGAGCCTGCCGTTTGGTGAGGTTTACTGACAATTATTATACCCCAAACGACGCCTCAAACGGCTCGGCGGCCTGTCACCACATACAGCGGGTCGGAACGGCCGGGACGCGGGCTGATATCGGCCCCTTCGACCTGCTCCCATCCCCCGCTCTGCTCGAAATAGAGACGCATCAGAGCGATGTGCTGGCTGTCATCGGTTCCCAGCCAGAGCTGCGTCGCCTTGGTCGGGAAGCAGCGGTTAGAAAACGAGAGGATGAACTGCCCGCCTGGCCGCAGGACGCGCCGGACCTCGGTAAACACCTCGATTGGGTGCAGCAAGTATTGAACGCTGACCGTGCAGAGCGCTATGTCAAACGACTCATCTGCATAGGGCAGGGTGGGGTCGTCGTTCAGGCTGTGGACGACATGGTCCGTGAGCTGGGCGTTTGCCGCCATCTCGGCCCCGTTCATACCCAGCCCAACCACATGATGGCAGCGCGCGCGGACATCCGGCGGCAAGTGCGTCAAATATGCTGACATCAGATCGAGAACGTCCGCCCCATCGGGGACGCGTGGGCGGAAGAACTCGCCCAATGCAGCCATTGCCGCGTCATCAATATGCGCCACCAGGCGCGGCACCTGATAAAACTGGAAGTCGGAGGACTCGTCCTGCCGCCGAAAATACTGGTCAGGGATGTTTTCAACACGCATCGTTCGGATGCTTTCTAACTGCAACGGTCTAATCGCAGCGGTCTGTCTGCAAGCACTCGATAAAAAAAGCCGCCAGCCGCTGGTGGCCCTCATCGTTCAGGTGTGCCTCGTCGGCGGAGAGAGCGGTAAAATTGCTGGCATCAATCCCTGAGTTCGACCAGGAATCGGCGATCTTCAGCCCATAGCGGTCCGCCAGGTGCCGGACCACCCCGTTATAGTCTTCCAAAACCAGCCCCAGCGCGTTCGGCGTCTCAGCATCGGCCCGGTAAACCAGTGTGCTGAGGATGACCTGTGTGTCGGTCAGGTTCTCGATCAGCCCACGTACGACCGTGTCATAGTCCCACAGGAATGTCCCCTGCCGGAAGCTCCCCGCCTCGCCCAGCGGCTTGCCGGACGCGAAATCGTTGGCCCCGTACAAAATCACAACGATGGTCGGGGCCGCGTGGAGGACATCCGGGACACGCCCGATTCCGCTCTCCTCGTCCACGATCATGCCCTTATCGTCGCGCCCCGTCATGCAGGTCCCGCCGATGCCGAGGTTGATCTCCTCCCACCCCAATGTCTGGCAGATCAGCGAACTGAACCGCTTATCAGGCGAGGAGGCCCCCACCCCCTCTGCGGTGGAAGCCCCGAAAAACACTGCTTTAATCATTCCCGATTATTCCCTCTCGGGTGCGACTTCAACCGGACCGCAGCGCCTGGATCAGCTCCACCCGATTGCCGAATGGGTCCCGGAACTCGAACCGCGCGTAGCCCGGAATCGGCACGCCTTCCAAAGCCGCGATGCCCTCCCGTCCCAGCCTCGCGCGCCAGGCTTCCAAGTCATCCACTAGGTAGGCGAGGTGCGCCTTCGTCGCCGCCCGCTCCACCCCGTCCTCCGTCCCGACATGCACCTGTTGCCCGCCCACCTCCACCCAGAACCCGCCCCGGCCTGCAAGCGACTCGGGCTTCGGCGTCTCGCGTAGTCCCAGCACATCGCAGTAGAAGCGCCGCGCGTCCTTCTCCGTGCCCGTCGGGACCGTGATCTGTGCGTGGTGCAGTCCGAGTATCATGAGGCTGTTTCTCGTCTACTTCGATGCCACTGAAGACCCCCCGGCAGTGGCTCGGCAGCGTATTCTAAGTGAATGACGCGCCGGTGACGCGGCGACTGAGAAGCCGACGACGCATGAAGCAGCAGGGGACGCATCAGCAGCGCCCCACCGCTCGGGACGGGGCAGGGGACACTCACCATCTGCGTCCTTTGATGCTGGATTTCCGGTGCCGTCAGTCTGCCGCCCAGATGCGAACCCGGCAGGACCAGCAGCGGCCCATTCGTCTCGTCGCAGTCGTCGAGATGCAGACAGGATGCCGCGCACTGGAAAGCCACCTGGCCCCAGGATAGAGGCAACGAGCGCCCGCAGGACAGGGCCATCCGCCAGCGCCGCCACTTCCGGCACCTCTCCCAGGAGGTTGCGGAGGGCGCAGACGCTGCCCCGCCTCTGCGAACCCGCCCCGTCGCCTGCCCCGCTGACGGCGGCGACCAGTGCGTCAACCGTAGAGGCATCCAGGACCCCCGGCACGACAGCGAAGCCGTTGTGTTCCAGCGCCTCCGTCACTTCTCCGCTCTCCCCTCTATTGTCACAGCCTCGGCTTTAGGTGCGAGCGGAACACGCGAAAGAAGGGCGCAGCAAGCGGCGCCCCTACGTCTCTTTCTGATGCCCGCGAAGGCGGGGATTTGCTTTACTAAAGCACGGAGGTTCAGCCCCGTGGAAGAAGGCACCGCTGCCCACAAAGACCGCCTCAGCCGCTTCTCCCCCGAGAGCGTGTCAAGCACGCTGCGCGTTTCCGCCGTATCTCCGCTACCGCTTGCTCGAATGGGATGAACTCTTCCTCGGAAGCTTTCGCCTCATCATAGGCTCGGATGTCATCGAGTTCTTCCAGCGCCTCCAGCATCTCCTCGAACTGCTTCAACCCGAGAAGAACGCCGACACGGTTGCCTTCGCGGTCGGTCACATACTGCTCTTGTAAAGCCGTCATACTAACTTCGCCTCCTAGTCTGACCCCCCTCTCCCGCCTGTGGGGGAGGGGTTGGGGGTAGGGGCCTCCCACTCACGCCCCATACTCCCCTGGCGGCCGCTGCCGGTGCCAATCCGTCAGCTTCTGGTAGGCGATCCCCAGTGACAGCAGTGTGGTCTCATCATAGGCCGCCCCCACGAACTGAAGGCCCAGCGGCAGATGCCCCGGCCCGAACCCCATCGGGACGCACAACGCGGGCAGGCCGCACAGGTTGCCCATGCCGCCCAGCCCCTGGTCGCTGCCCACGAAGTAGTCGTCCAGCGAGATTGAGAGCGGCGGCGCGACCTGGAGGTAGCCCGGCGCGACCAGGGCATCATAACCGGCAAAAAAGCCCGCCATCGCCCGCTGGCCCGCCGTGCGGATGCGGAGGCTGCGGACGTAATCCACGCCGGGAATGACCAATCCCGCCAAAAGCCCGCCCTGCTGCTCCTCATCTATCAGTGTCGCCAGACGCGCCTTGTCGCGGATGACCGCCTCGAAGGCCGCCGATCCTTCCACGCTGATGATCGTCCCTGCCGCCTCGCTCATCGGGATCGCCGGGAGCGTGACATCGGAAAGGACCGCGCCCAGCCCGGTCAGGATGCCCAGGGCGCCCTCGAAGGCCGTCTCGGTTTCGGGCTGCGCCTTGTGGTTCTTGTCGTCCTTGTGGTAGTCAGGTCGGACGACCCCCAGGCGCATCCCCTTGATCGCCCGCAACTTGCCCCGGCGGAACTTGCTGTCATCCGACGTGGTCGCGTCGCGCGGGTCTGGGCCGGCGATCGCCTCCAGGATCGTCCCGCAATCCTCGGCGGAGCGCGCCATCGGGCCGAGCTTGTCCATCGTGTAAGACAGCGCCATCGCCCCATGGCGGCTGACCCGGCCAAAGGTGGGCCGCAGGCCTGAGACGCCGCAGAAGGACGACGGACAGACGATGCTGCCCCATGTCTCGGACCCGATGGAGAACCCGACCAGTCCCGCCGCCGTCGCCGCGCCCGGACCCGAGGACGAGCCGCCCGCCCAATGGTTGGTGTTCCAGGGCGTCCGGCCCGCACCCGTGGAGGAGGCCGTCCCGTAGCGGTAGCCTCCCCCGCCCGCCAGTTCCACCATGGACAGCTTGCCGATCAACACTGCCCCCGCCGCCCGCAGGCGCTCCACGACATCCGCATCATAGCCGAAGACCTGCCCCTTGTGGGCGGGGCTGCCCCACTCGGTTGGGTCGTTCGATGTCGCCAGCAGGTCCTTGACACCGAACGGGATGCCGTGCAGCGGCCCGCGCGGCTTGCCTCCCTGACGCTCTCGGTCCGCCTGGGCGGCCTGGACCAAGGCGTGCGGGCGTGTCAGGTGCGCCAGCGCGCCCAGCTTCGGCCCCAATGTCTCCAGGCGGTTCAAATACAGCGTTGTCAGGTCCACCGACGAGATCTGTTTCTTGCGGAGGGCTGCACCCAATTCCGTCACCGTCGCGAACACCAGGTCCGCGTCGCTCCTCTGGGCGATGCCCATTTGCTTCGTGCTCACTTGGCCAGCTCCTTTCGCGGGGGGGCGTCGGCGGCAAAGGCCGGGCCGACCTCGTCGGGCAGGACATAAGTGCGCGCCTTGGCGAACCCGCCGGGGTAGTCTTTGAGCTGCAGGGCGACTTCTTTCACCTGAGCATCCGAGAGTGCATAGCCGGCATTGACCGGCACGAGTTGGGTCAGCAGATCGCCTTCATTCATGGGTTTCACATCGATCGGTGTCGTCGGCAGGGGTGGGGGGGCGGCGGGCAGTGGGTCAACGGCCTGCGCCGAGGCGGCGGAAACGAGGCCGGGCGTGAGCAGTGAAGGCATGAACAGCGCGCCCGCCGCCCCGGCCAGTGTCCGCCGCGCCAGCTCGCGGCGTGTCAGTGGTTGATTGGTGGTCATAGGGCGGCAATTCGACGCCCGCCGCCCGGAATCCTGCCGGAGTTTCAGTCCGAGGCCAGCGCAAACTCGATCCCGTAAGGCGCTTCGAACCCAGATCCGACTGCTCGAGGCTCTGGCGCGGGCAGCAGAACGGACAGTAGGTGTGGATTGCCCTTGTCCGCAATCAGGGCGTACTGCGGTGGCTTCACGAACGCGCGCGGCTTGTTCGGCGGGAGGCCGCTCATGCGGCTGGGATGCGCGCTCCCCGACACATAACGGAAGCCGCGTGGGACACTTAACCTGAACGCGAACCCGGACGCCAGGAAGTCTTGGCGGAAGTGGAACATCGGCTTGGCCGCAATCTCCTGTGTGCCCGAAGGCGGGAGCAGGCGTAGCGTCACCGAGTCACAAGTCAGGTCCGGGACTTGGAACATGGCATCACAGCTTAGGTACTTGATGACCATGACCCTCGGCCCGCCGCCCGGCGTGGGGGCATAGGTCAAGGTCTCCGCGCTGGTCGTCAGGACGGGCTTTGAGGGGGGCTGGACGAGGCCCTGCGCGGCCGCCAGTCGGTATGTTACCTTCCCCTTGTCCGCGCTGTCCGCCCTGCTCTCGAGTTCGACATGCCAGCTCCCTTCCTTGCCACCGGATTGGACCGACACGGGGGATTGGGCCGACACGGGGCAGATAACAGCCACTAGGGCGACCGGCAGACAGGCGAGCGCCGACCATTGAGACGGTGTCATTGGAGAAGGCCCTCTAAATCGAGCCGGCGCGTGTACATTGCCAGCCCCCCGTCAGCCGTCCGGGGCCAAACCTCGCGCGGCTTGTCCCAGTACAACTCCACCCCGTTGCCGTCCGGGTCGCGCAGGTACAGCGCCTCGCTGACGCCGTGGTCGCTCGCCCCCTCCAGCGGAATGCCCGCCGCCACCAGCCGCCGCAGCGCATCAGCCAGCGCGGCCCGTGTCGGGTAGAGCAGTGCGATATGGTACAGCCCCGTCGTGCCGGGCGGCGGCGGGCTGCCGCCTGCACTCTCCCAGGTATTCAGGCCGAGGTGATGGTGGTAGCCACCCGCCGACAGAAAGGCCGCGCTGTCGCCGATGCGCTGCATGACCTCCAGCCCCAGCACACCCTGGTAAAAACCCAACGCCCGATCCAAGTCCGCGACCTTCAGGTGGACATGCCCGACCTGCACCTGTGGGTCGATCGCGCTCTCTTTCTTGTCTACCTCTGCCATTGCTGCCTCATGCCCCATACACTGGGCTGGGAACGATCTCCAAAATGTCGCCCGCATCGGCGCTGGCCCGCTGGGCGCGGGTGAAACGATCCTCCACCGTCAGGCGCTCCTCGTCATCGTCCCATTCGGCCTCCGCCGACTCCACCGCCGCCTGCATCGCAGCCCGCTCGGTGGCATAAGCCGCCGCCGTCAGGCTGCCGCCCTGAACGACGACCAGGATAAACACGCCCTCCTCGGCCTGCACCTTCGGGAAGGCCCCCAGACCAAACCCGGTGAATCCCTGATGTTCTTCTTTTGCCATGCCCCGATTATACCCGTTCGCCGCGGGCGACGGCGAGCCTCATCCCTCGTTCCCTTCCATAGGCGCTTGGCGCTCGTGATATCCTTCCGCTGCCCGCTCTTCTCTCCGCCACCTAGTAGAATGACGACGGTCACAAAAAGCCTGAGAGTATGTTAAAAACTCCGAACTGGCGGTTTCAGTCGCCCGATCCTCCTTTTATACACACTCTAATCACAAGATGCTCACCCCGCACCGCTTCAATAGGACGCAAAGACGATCGAGCGGCAAACTGACGACATTGAGCTTCTCACAAAGTAGCCTCGCCTATGACTCCAGCGCCTGCTGCACTGCCTCATTAAGCATCATCGCCCGACCCGCGTCCCAGGCGGCAGCGAAGGCTTCGTCGCCCAGCGCGGCGCGGGCGGCGGCCACTGTCTGCTCGTGGGTTCCCTGCTGCTTGGGCGGCAGGATCGCGGCTATCCCTTCCCGCGCCGCCTGTGCGGCCCCGACCAAACGCGCAGCGCGCTGCGGGGAGGCTTCGGCCAGTGCGAGGGCCGCGCGCTCTTCCATGGTGTAGATAATATCGGTGATCTCGCCCAACTGGTTCGCAAGGGTCAGACTTTGGACGCAGAATACCCGCGCTTCCACTAGATCACCCTCCAGACGAGAAATCTGTCCCAGATCGCTCAGGTTCCATACCTCTTTGCTGCGATCACCGATCTCGCGGGTGATCGCGAGCGATTGCTCGACATGAATGCGCGCCTCGGCGCAGTTCCCCTGACCGTAGGCGACGCTCCCCAAGCCATTGAGGTTCGCCGCCTCGATCCATCGCTCGCCGATCTCGCGCGTGATCGTCAGCGACTGCTGATACCAGGAACGTGCCGCCGCGCTCTCGCCCAGATCGCGCGCGATGTTTCCCAGGTTACTGAGATTCCCCGCCTCGCCCCGCCGTTCCCCGATCTCGCGGCTGATCGTCAGCGCCTGCACGAAGTGGGAGCGCGCGGCCTCGACCTCGCCCTGCTCGCAGGCGATGTTCCCCAGGCCATTGAGGTTGATCAGCTCGTTGCTGCGGTCGCCGATCTCCCGGCAGATCGCCAGCGACTGCTCGAAAAAGGAGCGGGCCGCCGCGACCTGGCCGTGGCTGAACGTCAGAAAACCGAGGCCGATGAGGTTAGACGCCACCTTGCTGTAGTTGCCGAGCTCGCGGTTGATCGCCACCGCCTGCTCCAGATAGGCGCGTCCCGCCGCGCTCTCGCCCAGGCTGTGGACGAGAAAACCCAGGCCCCCGAGCATCCGTGACTGCGTCTCCCGTCCAGTGCCATCCCGCGCCAGAGCCACTTCCATATGGCCGCGCCCCTCGCTCCAGTGTCCCCGCACATACCAGAAGCGCCACAACGCTCCCACCAGCCTCATCGCGCTGTCCGGCCCTGCCGCCGCCTCCCCGCCCCAGGCCAGGGCGGCCCGCATGTTGTCATGCTCCGTTTCCAGTCGCATCAGCCACGCCCCCTGCTCGGGTCCACGAAGCTGTGGCTCCGCTTCCTCCGCCAGCGCGATACACCACGCCAGGTGTCTGTCCCGCATCCTCTCGGCTCCGCCTACCCCGCGCAGACACTCCTGGGCATACTGCCGGACGGTTTCCAGCAGACGGTAGCGTGTGCCGTCCCCGACAGGCTCCGCCGCCACCAAGCTCTTGTCCACCAGGGCCGTCAGCAGGTCAAGCGCCTCCCAGTGCTCAACACCGTCACCCGCGCAAACTGCCTCCGCCGCCGAAACGGTCCACCCCCCTGCAAACACGGAGGTCTGCATCAGCATAAGCCTTTCCTGCTCGGTCAGCAGGCCGTAGCTCCAATCAACCAGCGCACGCAGCGTCTTCTGGCGGGGCAGGGCCGTTCGGCTCCCGCCCGTCAGCAGGCGAAAACGGTCGTCCAGACGGGCGTTGACTTCCTCGACCGAGAGCGAGCGTATACGGGCGGCGGCCAGCTCGATCGCCAGTGGGATGCCGTCCAGTTGAAAGCATACCTGCCCGACCGCCGGAGCGTTCTGATCGGTGACGGTGAAGGTGGGCTGCACTGCCTGGGCGCGCTCGATGAAGAGGCGCACGGCCTCATACTGAGACAGGCTCTCCACCGTCCGCGCCCGCTTGGGGTCCGGCAGTGATAGCGAGGGTACACGGTAGGTCTGCTCCCCTGCCACATTCAGCGGCTCCCGTGAAGAGGCTAGGATGTGGAGGCCAGGGCAGGAGCGCAGCAGGTCGGTGGCCAGGGACGCGCAGGCGGAAATGAGATGTTCGCAGTTGTCGAGGATCAGCAGCAGGTGCTTGGACTTCAGCGCTTCCGCAAGGGTGCGCTGGATCGGCTGCCCTGCCTCTTCCTTGACGCCCAGCACCTGAGCGACGGTCTGGGGGACCAGGGCGGGGTCAGCGAGCGCGGCCAGTTCCACTAGCCAGACGCCGTCCCCCTCGCCGTCCAGCAGGTCGGCCGCGGCCTGGAGAGACAAGCGAGTCTTGCCGCTGCCTCCGATCCCCGTCAGCGTCAGCAGATGTGTCTTCGCCAGCAGCGCCTTGATCTCGGCCAGCTCCTTCTCGCGCCCGATAAAGCTGTTCATCTGCTGGGGCAGGTTATTGGGCAGGCCGGGATTGTTCAGAGACCGGAGCGGTGGGAAGTCGGCGGGAAGCGACGGGTGCAGGAGTTGAAAGACCGGTTCGGGGCGCGACAGGTCCTTGAGACGGTGCTCCCCCAGGGCGAGCAGCGAGGCGGCGGGCGGCAGCAAGTCCCGCGTGAGCGCCTGCGCCACGTCCGACAGCAGCGTCTGCCCGCCGTGTCCCGCCGCCATCAGCCGCGCCACGCGGTTGATGACGGCGCCGTAGTAGTCGCCCTCCCGCTCCTCGGCGCTGCCTGTGTGAAGCCCCATCCGCACCGAGATCGGGGCCCTCAGGTCCCACGGCTCCGTCTGGAGCGCACATTGGGCGGCGAGGGCGGCGGCAAGGGCGTCCGAAGCGGTGGCGAAGGCAGCGTGAACGCCGTCCCCCGTCGTCTTGACGAGGTAGCCGTCATGCATCTCGACGGCTTGGCGGAGCAGGGCGTCGTGTCGGGCCAAGGCGTTTTGCATGGCCTGGGGCTGGTCCTGCCAGAGTTTGGTGCTGCCCTCGATGTCTGTGAACAGGAAGGTGACTGTGCCCGTGGGTGGCGCGCGCATGGATGGTGCCTTACTGAGAACGATTGGTAGACCGAGTGACTTTGTGGGTGTTAAGTTCGGCGGAGACTCTGTGATTTCCTGTGCGATCACCTAAGAGGGCCAGAGAGGAATGCCGAATTGGGCGAGCATTTTACCGAGTAAAAATAACGGCAGCCCGACGACGTTGAAGTAGTCGCCCCGAATGCCGGGAATAAGCGACAACGCCTTGCCCTGGATTCCGTAGGCGCCCGCCTTGTCCATCGGCTCGCCCGTCGCGACATAGGCGGCGATGGTCTCCTCGGCAAGCGTGTCGAAAGTGACCTCGGTGACGGCATGGTCCGCCTGGACCTCGCCGGCGATGCTGCCCTGCACCGCGATGAGGCACAGGCCCGTGTAGACTTGGTGCGACCGGCCACTCAGCAGGCGCAGCATCCGGCAGGCATCCTCAGCATCGGCGGGCTTGTTCAAGGTCGCGCCGTCCAGGACGACCGTCGTGTCCGCCCCGATGACCAGCGCCTCGCCCTCCGTGCGCGCGGCGACCTCGGATGCCTTCCCGAACGCAAGGCGGGTGACATATTCGTCCGGCGTCAGGCCGTCCGGCGCAAGCGCGGCCTCATCGTAGCCGCTGGCGACCACCTCGAAGGGCAGCCCGAGCAGCCCTAATAGCTCTCGGCGGCGGGGCGAGGTGGAGGCGAGGATCAACCGAAGTGTCACTTCGTCTTGTCCATTTCCGTCTTGTCCATTTCCGTCTCGGCCTCTTCTTTTCTGACCGCTCTTGCCTTCCCCACCTTCGGCTCCGTGCCCGCCTTCAGACGCGCCATGTTGGACCGATGCTTGATGACCACGAAGAAGGCGACAAGCAAAGCGAACAGGACATGCGGCAGGTCCCGGTTCAAGCCGATCAAGACAAGCGATGTGATCAGGGCGGCGATGATGGAAGAAACGGAGATGTAGCGCGTGATCAAGAGGCACAGCCCCCAGACCGCGAAGCCCACGGCAGCCGCTGGCACCGACAGACCGTAGACCACGCCCAGCGAGGTCGCTACCCCCTTGCCACCCTTGAATTTGAGGAACGGGCTGAAGTTGTGGCCCAAAATGGCGGCCAGTCCCACCAGCACCGGCAGCCACGGGCCGACCTCATGGACGCGCCCGGCCAGCAGCGTCGGGAAATAGCCCTTGCAGAAGTCGAACAGGAAGACCGCGACCCCCCAGAGCGGCCCCATCGTCCGCCAGACATTCGAGGCCCCGATATTGCCGCTGCCATAGTCCCGGACATCAATGCCCTTCACCATGCGCCCCACTAAGAGGCCGATGGGGAGCGCGCCGAACAGGTAAGAGACCAGGATGAAGACTAGGGAATGCAGGAGTGTCATAGGTAGGGTGAGTGAATACAGCGTCCGTCGGTTTCGATTGGCCCCATTATACCTGCTGCCCTGCCTTTACGCGATTCAAATTTTTTACAAAAGACTTGACTTTGTTCTGAACACCCGCGTACAATGCTGATATTCCTCATTCCGGCTGTACCGAGCCTTATCGGTGCGCTGTGGCGTTTTCTCCCGTTCGCTGACCTCGTTGTCGCACTGAATGGAGTGATTAAGATGCCGCGCCAGCCTCTCCGCGCCTGATCTCTAGTCTCACGCTTCATGCCGTGGCGATTCTCCTACTGTCATGCGCGCTCAGTATACTCCTGGGGGCTAGGCCTGCCCATGCCCAGGGAAGCGTGAGCGGAGTGACTGTCACAAGCGCAGTCCCCATGGTTGATGGCGTTCCAACCGTGACGGTGCCGGTCAACACCCCCGCCAACTTTCAGGCAACCTCTACAGCAGGAACAGTGGCGACCGACCCCTATTGGACGGTTGTGGATGGCCCGCATTATTTGTGGCAAGATTACGAGGTCGAAACTCCTCCCTCTTACCCCACCACGACTTTAATCAAGACTTACAGTGCCCCCGGAAAAGTCACCATGCGTATGGCCTGTCAGGTCTCCTACACGCTTCAATATGTTCGTGGCGCGAGGGTCAGCATTCAGCAGATTGGCTCACAGGATGTCACAATCAACGTGATCGGTGGACCCATTTCGGGGACCAACGACATCCACTGGTACTGCGATACTGGTAAGTTCATCGATTGGGGTTACTTGTCTGCTGCAAGCGGTCAGCCCGCCGGAACAACATACTCCTGGTCTATGGCGGGTAACGCCCAGTATGTTGGAGACACCCTCCCTCCAACCTCTGCAACGGCCACATACGCCGGTAAAGACACCGGAAGTCATCTCCCAGGTGATGTGAAGGCCACCGTTACCTACAGCCTCAACGGCGTCACTGCCACTAGCGATCCGTACCCCATCACCGTACACGCCCCTACTCAGTTTATTGTGCTGAGTGTTGATCCACCGACGCAGTATAGAGGCCCCGACACTTATGGGTTTGCCGACCAAGTTCTGCATTTCAAGGTATGGGACGGAGTAAATCAACCCGTTACAAATGTCTACTGGGACGAGTCATGGAAAACCAATGGGAACGTTCCGGGGTTTGAGCCTCCGCATGTCGGCGGGCCTCTCGATAATACGGGAAGTAGTAAGGACACTTTTACAGATGTCTTGTTCCCAGCGCCAACGAATGCTGGTGTGTATCCAGTATCCGGCCCTTATACACACAGTTACTGGGCCACAGACGACGGGGGAGGGTTTGCTGGCGGAGGAATTGGCTGTCCAATTCAAGTCTACCCAAGCGTGCTCTATAATGTCTTTGGGGTGACTGGGAATGGATTCTAGAAGGAATCGGAAGGCATCCAAATGAAAAACCTGACACTGCTGGCTCTCTGCCTCTTCGGCATCCTGTCCTGCCCGAACTTCGCCCTGGCTTACCTCGATGGTCAACCGGAGGTGCCGGTACTCGTCCAGAAGGCAGACGTGGTCTGCATCGCGAAGGTCGTGTCCATAAAGCAGGTCACGGCAACCAAGTTTGAAGCCAACCACGGTGGCCCCCATGGCCCGCCGGTCCTGATCGACGCACAATCGGCGGTCGCCGAGGTCGCCGTGCAGAGCGTCCTCAAGGGCAAGATCAGCCCGAGGTCAATTGAAGTGGCTTTCTTTAAGAACGTACTCTCTGGTTTCAACCCGTCTCCCTTCACGGAGCTGGCGGTGGGGGAAACAGACATCCTTTTTCTGAAGACGACGAACAACGAGACGAGTTTCACCCTGTCACAGCCAAGCTCGTATGGCAAATCGAAGATCATCATCGGCGACGCCAAAATCGCCCCCATCCCGGCAACGATCCCGCCCCTGCGCGCTGTCCTTCTGGCACTCACCGATGCCCTCGTCAGCGGGAGCAAGCCGGTGAAGATGGACTGTCTGGATAGGCTTGGGACTGCCGGCTTTCTGCTCTATGCTAAAGCCGGCGTTTACGTTGATCAGGGAGCAGTCGCACTCCGCTCAAAACTGGAGGAGCCTCTGATAGCGGATGGCGTCCTGCCCAGTCTGGAGGATTTCATTCGGGCGAGGGTGCTTCCTACGGTCTTGAAGTTGACGACGGACAAAGATGCCGACCTTCGTGACCAGGCCGTCCTTGCGGCGGCCCGCCTTCAAGACACAAGCGTGATCCCTGCCCTCGCCAAGCTCGCAGACAAGCAGTACAAGCCCGGTCAACTCGGGATGGCTGCCGATGCCTTTAGTGAGTACCGCAACCCGGCGGCGACCAGGGCGCTGGTGGGGGTGCTGGGCGACAGCAACCCGAACGTGAGGTCACAGGCGGCTGCCGCCCTCCGCGAGTCGGGGGACCCGGTGGCCGTGCCTTCCTTGCTTGAGCACCTGGACGACCCTGATCCGCGTACCCGGTACAACATCGCGGCGGCTTTGCTCGCGGCCACTAACACACCGTCCTACCCTGGCACGGAGAATTCCCAGGACCAGGAAGACAAGTACGTCACCTTCTGGAAAAAGTGGGCGACCGAGCATCAAGAGAAGGTAGATTTCCTGCGTGCTCAGTTCCTGGCTCCCCTGCCGACCAAAGCCGCCCATTGAAGCGGTCAACACGAAACCCGCCCGGTGCAGATGCACGGGCGGGTTTCGTATGGGTTTCTACTTCTTATGGGCGTCTACTTGGCGTTGACAGGCATTTCCAGGGCAAGATTGAAGATGAAGACACAGGGCGTCAGGAGGAAAAGTCGGCCAGCCCGTACAAGTGTATTCCAAGTGCATATGGACACGGCTACCACAACTATGGGTCACTTGGGAACGGCTTATGAAGGGCATCGAAAGGCATTCAAATGAAAAACCTGATGCTGCTCGCACTCTGCCTCTGCGGTCTGCTGTCCTGCCCCGGTTCCGCCCTGGCTTTTGATGATGGTCACCCAGAGGTGACGGTACTCGTCCAGAACGCCGGTGCGGTCTGCATCGGGCGGGTCACACATATCGAAGACTTAGGCCCCGCTCAAGTGAATCTAGGGTACACAGCCG
>JANLUQ010000690.1:0-7115 GCA_031363565.1 Armatimonadota bacterium
CCTGCGCGGACTCAGACTCTGATCTCAAGTCTGAACCTGCGGAGGCAGGTTTTGTGCTTTTGTTGGCTCGGTTTCAACCGCCCGCCTCCTTTACAGTCTCTCAACACAGGCAAAACATATGAGCAATACTCTTACACCCAATACCGTCACCCCGTCGTCGCCGCCGGAACCCGTCCTGCAAGGGGCGAACGCGCCCAAACGCGCGCCCGTCAGGACCGGGGCGCGCGCTTCCGCCGCCGACAAGCGGGCGGCGTGGTCGCTGTTCGGGCTGGCCGTCGTGGGGGCGGCTCTGACCCTGATTCCCTTCTACCTGATGCTGGCCCTGTCGCTGAAGACGGACGCCGAAGTCGCGCAAAGCCCCTGGGCGCTGCCGCACGTCCCGCAGTGGGTCAACTACGTCCGGGCGTGGACCATCGAGGGCACAAACGTGACGTTCGCCGCCTTCTTCCGCAACACCCTGACCATCGCCGTGCTGTCCACGGTGGGGACTGTGCTGTCCTCGTCGCTCGTGGCCTTCGGCTTCTCGCGGCTCCGGTTCCCCGGCCGGGACCGGCTCTTCACCCTGCTGATCGCCACCATGATGCTGCCCGGCATCATCATCCTGCTGCCGTCCTACATCGGGTTCCGCACTTTGCACTGGATTGACACCCTCTACCCGTTGATCGTTCCGGCCTTCTTCGGCGGCGCCTTCAATGTCTTCCTGCTGCGCCAGTTCTTCATGACATTGCCGCGCGAATTGGACGAGGCGGCCCGGCTGGACGGTGCCACCTACTTCCAGATCTACTGGCAGATCCTGATGCCGCTTTGCCGCCCGGCCTTGGTGACGGTCGGCCTGTTCGCTTTCATCTACGCCTGGAAGGACCTGATGGGGCCTTTGATCTATCTGAACTCGACCGAGAACCAGACTTTGGAGCTGGGTCTGCGGACCTTCCAGACGATCCGGGGCACCGAGTGGAACCTGCTGATGGCCGGTTCGGTGATCGTTCTTGTCCCGCTCCTGGTCCTGTTCTTCTTGGGCCAGCGCTACTTCATCCGGGGCATCGTGATGACGGGGCTGAAGGATTAAGGAGACTGCCCGCGTGTCGTGTGGGGCGTGATGAATCACCCCCCCTATGCCGTCAATCCCCCGCAATCCCGCGCTCTTTACCGGGTAACGCTCGGCGCCCACATTCCCCATAATAAAGGCGTGAATGAGCTCCTAACAGCCAAACCCCGCGTCCTGGTCGTGGACCACGAGCCGATGAGCCGGACCTTGATTGATGCCGTCCTGCGGACCGACAATCGCTACGATGTCCTGACAGCCTGCGATGGGCGGCAGGGGCTGGAGAGTGCCCGAACGGCGCGACCTGACCTCGTCATGCTCTGCGCCCGCCTCCCACCTGGCGCGGCCGTTCAGGACGGCGCAGCGGACATTATTGACGGCTTCTCGGTCTGCCGCCGGCTCAAGGAAGAGGCGCGGACCCGCCGCATTCCGGTCATCCTGATCATGGCGCAGACGACGACTGGGGAACGCGTGCAGGGGTTCGAGGCGGGTGCGGACGACTTCGTTACCAAGCCGTTCAACCGTATCGAGCTTCTGGCGCGGGTGCGGTCCCTGCTGCGGATCAAGGCGCTCAACGACCAGCTTGATGAGGTGGAAGACGTCATCTACTCACTCAGCCGGGCTATCGAGGTGCGCGAGGGGGATGCGGAGCAGGAAGGCTCGACGCAGCGCGTCACCGTCTATGCCCAGGCATTGGGCCGCGAGCTGGGGCTGAGTGATGAGGCTTTGCGCCTGCTCGGCCAGGCGGCGATGCTGCGCGATGTCGGCAAGATCGGTCTGCCGGACACCCTGCTCCAGAAACGCGGCGCGCTCGACGACCAGGAGCAGAAACGAATGCAGCGGCATACAGTCCTGGGCGAGCAGATCATGGCCCCGCTGCGTTCCACCGCCGCCCTGCTGCCGATTATCCGCCACCACCACGAGCGCATGGACGGTCGGGGCTACCCCGACGGGCTGGCCGGCGACCAGATCCCTCTGGGCGCGCGTATCGTCGCCATCGCCGATGCCTACAATGCCATGTTGTCCTCGCGTCCCTACCGGCCCGCGCTCACCCCTGAGAAGGCATTACAGACGCTCCAGGCCGGCGCAGGCCGGCAGTGGGACGGCCCCCTGGTCGCCCTATTCGTCGCCTGGGCCTCCCGCCAGCCCCGTCCCATCCCTGCCTTGAAGTAGCTCTCAGTGAGCCGCCTCCCAATCATAAGCACCTTCCCCGTTCCGCTTCCACCGAGCGCGATTGAAAATACGGCTGTCTGGGTATAGTCCAGAGTATTTGAGAAACCTAACTGAAACAATTTTATATAAACGTAATCTAGATCACTGAAATTCACCGGTTTTTTTGAGACAATGAAGGGCCGCCTTCCGTAATACAATATACGACCGAGGATCAGTAGGCATTCATTCGCAATAATCACGTTTTCTGGATATGGAACCCTGAGTGCCGTGGTGGTGTTCAAACAATCAAGCGATAAGCAGGGTTTTATAACGGAGTTTGGGACAAAGGGGAAACCAATGGGGAGCAACACAGCACTGATGGATAACGCGGCAGCGCTGCCGCGCGGACTCGCTGTGTCGGACGAGCGGCGCGGCGGCTCGGATTTCGGCTCGGACGAGTCGGCCTTGGCCGTGGGCGCCGGGATGGACGACCCTGATGCGGCCCGCTTCCTGGCGCTTGCAGTCGGCGGCGATGATGATGCCACCATGCCGCTGATGGACGGCTCGGCACAGGACGACGACACCGAGGACGCAGCGGAAGATGAGCCGCAAGAGACGGTTTACGCGCCTGTCGAGGATAACCCACGCGACGAGTCGCTCCAGATGTGGATGCGGAAGACCAAGAGCACCAAGCTTTTGAGCGCCAGCGAGGAGATCGACCTTGCCCGCCGCGTCGCCGATGGGGATCAGCGCGCCAAGGACATCTTGACCGAGGCTAACCTGCGCCTAGTCGTCAGCATCGCGCGGCGCTACTCGGTGCCCGGCATCAGTCTGGCCGACCTGATCCAGGAAGGCAACATTGGCCTGATTCGCGCGGTCGAGAAGTTCGACTACACGAAGGGCTACCGGTTCAGCACCTATGCGACCTGGTGGATTCGCCGCGCCATCGCGCGGGCGGTCATCAACCAAGGGCGGACGATCCGTATCCCGGTCTATGTGGCCGAGACGATCCACAAGCTGGTCCGCACTGAAGGCCTCCTGCGCCAGCAATTGTCGCGTGAGCCGACCCAGGACGAGCTGGCCGCCGAGATGGAAGTGCCGGTCGAGCGGGTCAACGAGATCAAGCGGATCGCGTCCGAGCCGCTGTCGCTGGAGACGCCGGTCGGCGAGAAGGACTCGGCCCAACTCGCGGACTTCATCCAGAGCAATGCCAACCAGTCGCCGTCGGACGCGGCTGTCAACCTGATCCGGCGCGAACAGCTTGACGCCGTGCTGGATAAGCTGACCCCGCGCGAGCGGGATGTGGTCCGTATGCGCTTCGGCTTGGATGATGGCTACGCACACACGCTCGAGGAAGTCGGCCAGCGCTTCGCCGTCACCCGCGAGCGGGTCCGCCAGATCGAGCTGCGCGCCTTGAAGAAGTTGCGCCGCATGGGTCCAGTGGATATCCGGGCCTAGGACACACTGACAACAACGCCCCCGCTCTGGAAACGGAGCGGGGGCGCTTTTGTTTTGAACTCTGGGACCAATGCTGTTGACAATGATGTCAATGTTGTGGTATAATAATGTCACTAAAGCAAGACGGAGACAGGCCCTTTGGCGAAAAACGACGAACTGCAACGACATACCCAGCGTGTTCTCGTCGAGATGGGGGCGCCCGACAAGCCGCTCTCGGCTCGCGCGGCGGGTGAAAAGCTGGGGATCGGCTATAACCAGATCTCGGACATGGTCAAGGGCAAGTCGCCGGGCGAGAAGACCCTGATCAAGTTCGCCAGTGCCGTTGGTGAGTCCCCGACAGAGTGGCTGAGGTATGCCGGGAAACACGACTTCGCGATGACACTCAATGGCTCGGAAGCGCCCGAGGCCAGCCCGGTCCAGCAGGCGGCGCAGCAGATCGCCCGTGAGCTGGCCCTGGTCCCTAAAGAAAGGCAGCCCTTGCTGCGGAAACAGATCCATGCCTTGATCCGGGCCACGCGCGACGAGCCGGACATCTAAGACCATCCGAGAAGAATATCCGAGTGACACCACTCAGAAAGTAGGAGCAGGATGACCCTGACATTAATGAGCGCAAAGCAGATGATGGGCCGCATCCGGCGGCTCCTGAGCTACCTGAACGAAGGACCCCAGCAGGACTGGGACCGCGTCTACCTCTGCTCCGTCGCCCCCATGAGCGCCAGCGCGCTTCGTGTGAACGAGGAAGCCGAGCGCACGCACACGCCGCACTAGCGCAAAACGGAACTAATAACCGTGATGCCTGGGTATAACAGGAGAGTGGCGTCCCCGCCACGAGCATGGGACGCCGCTTTTTGTCGCGTACCGATGCGAGTAATGATATAAGCGCGAGACAGTGCAGTCTCGCGCGAGGAGCGTAGCTATGAAAGCTGTACAAGGCGGACGAATGCCCTTCTTCTCCGTCCTGGGCGTCCCACTGCTGGGGGTGGGCGCGCTGATTATTTGCTTGTGGAACCCGCAGATGCCTTTCCACCCAGAGACTGCTGAGGGGACGACCCTCATGCTCCAAGACCCCGACCCCCGCCTGGACCGAAGCCTTTCGGTCTATCTGCGGGCGGAGGCCAAAGAGGTCGCCCGCTGCCGCCGAGCACGGCACGCCGGTCTGGCCGAAGCGATCTCCAATTACAACCTGGTTGCTCGCGAATGCACTCCCGCCGTCTTCCCGGCGACGGGCCTGCCGCCTTCCCAGGAGCCGTGAGGCCAAAAATCCTCTACATCTAGAGATATGCCCCGGTTCCTGCTAAGGAACCGGGGCATTTTGTTGACGCCGCCTCGTCCGGTATGTTATAATGCCACAACATCTTGACGAAAAAGTGGGGTAGGGCGCGAGATATGGCACTAGGGAACGGCAAAAACGGGAACGGGCATCACGGACAGAGTTCTCAGGCGAATGGGGCCGCCCTGCACTATGCCCTGCCGCCGCTTCTGACGCCGCCGCGCGAACGGCTGGCGATGGGAACCGTCGTGCGCGGCTCGCTCCAGACCGGCATCCAGATGAAGCTGGCCGGGGCCGGGTCCGTCGAAGATATCCGGGCCGGCAAGTTCGTCGTCGTGGACGGTGCGCGGCACGAGTTCTTCGCCATGATCACCGATGTCACCCTGGACTGCGCCTCGCCTGGCGTCCTGGCCGACCCGCCCGCGACCAAAGACCCCGCGGATGTCTTCCTGCGCTCCGCCCTTGCCGGGACGACGACCTTCGGGACCGTCACCCTGAAGCCGCTGCTGATGCGGACAAAGACCGTCGGGGCCGAGTTCGAGCCGGTCAAGACCGTCCCGACCCACTTCTCGGGTGTTGGCGAGGCGACCGAGGAGGATATCGCGGACATCTTCGGGGCCGAGTCTGAGGGCGGCAAGCACTTCTACATCGGGACGCCCCTGGACATGAGCGACATTCCGGTCTGCCTGGACCTGGAAAAACTGGTCGAGCGTTCCAATGGCATCTTCGGCAAGTCCGGGACGGGCAAAACCTTCCTGACCCGCATCTGTCTATGCGGCATGATCAAGCATCGAAAAGCCGTGAATTTGGTCTTCGATATGCACGGCGAGTACGGCTGGAAGGGGACGACCGAGGACCCGAGCCGGGAGGGCGTGGACGGCCTGAAAAAATACTTCCCTAATCGCGTGAGCGTCTTCACGATGGACATGGAATCGTCGCGACGCCGCCAGGTGCCGGTCGAGAACCAGGTGCGTATCCCTTACAGCCAGATCAGCGTGGATGACATCATCCTGCTGGCCGATGAGCTGAACCTGAACCAGAGCGCCGCCGAGACCACCTACCTCTTGGAGCAGCACTACGGCAAGAAGTGGCTGGCCGCCCTGCTGAAGATGGACGGCGACGCCATCAAGGAGTTCGCCGAGAAAAGCGGCGCGAACGCCATGTCCCTGGGCGCCCTCAAGCGCAAGCTGGGCCGTATGGTGGAGGAGTGCAAGGGCTTCCTGGTCGAGGACGCGGGCGAGGCGGACGATGCCGTGCGCCAGATCATGGGCTGCCTGCTCAAAGACATCAACGTCGTTCTGGAGTTCGGCAATTACCGCAAGCCGCTCCAATATATGCTGGTCGCTAACATCCTCACGCGCCAGATCCACGGCGAGTATGTCAAGCTGACCGAGGACGCGATGGGGGACAAGGGCAAAAAGCCGACCCCGCTGGTCATCACCATCGAGGAGGCGCACAAGTTCCTGTCCCCGCACCTCGCCCACCAGACGACGTTCGGCATCATCGCGCGCGAGCTTCGCAAGTATAATGTCACTCTCCTTGTCGTGGACCAGCGGCCTTCCGGCATTGATTCGGAAGTGCTGTCCCAGCTCGGGACGCGTATCACCTGCCTGCTGAACGACGAGCGGGACATCGAGGCTGTTCTGACCGGCATCTCGGGGGCACAGTCCTTGCGGAGCGTCCTAGCCTCCCTGGACAGCAAGCAGCAGGCACTGCTGATGGGCCATGCCGTCCCCATGCCGGTCGTCATCCAGTCGCGCACCTATGACGACCAGGCATTCCGGGATAGCATGGGCAGCTACGGCAAAACGGCGGCGGCGGCGGGGTTTGATTCAAGTGACTGGAAGTAGGGGTGCCGCTTGCCGCACCCTTCTGTGCCGCCCGCGCCCGCAAATGCATACGACGTCGGCCCCGAAGGGCGTCCTTGGGGGACAAGGAACGCCCTGGCGGAAGGACGCAGCCGAGGGACAGGGAACGCCCTGGCGGAAGGACGCAGCCGGGGGACAGGGAACGCCCTGGCGGAAGGGCGCGGCAAGCGGCGCCCCTACATGGATGATGTGCCTCCTCCTCGCCGCCCCCGCCTGCGCCCAGATGCCAAATGCGGGCGACACCGCGCCCAACGCGTCGCCCCCGCCGGCAACAGCGCCTGCCACGCCTGCGCCGGATTCTACGCCCAACACGCCGTCCGCGTTG
>JANLUQ010000695.1:0-2546 GCA_031363565.1 Armatimonadota bacterium
GAAAGGGGCCAGGGCGCCTCTTAACGGAAGGCCCCCCGGTCACGGCAGGCTTGCAAGAACACCATCTAAACCCCCTTTCACCCACCCTTCCCTTCGAGGGGAGGGTCGGCACTTGTGCCGGGGAGAGGATCGGAAATCTCATGAGCGAATATGATCGTCAGCATCAGGGGCAGCGTTACGAGGGCTGGGCGTTCACCTTCTGCAAGGCAGCTTTCCTCGTGCTTCTCCTTCAGCGTTATGCCTTGCTGGTGTTGTCCGGCCTGGCGACCCTGTTCTATGTCCTGGCCTCTTTGAAGGGCGTCAAAGAATGGCGCTGCTGGGCCAAACCCCCATGGGTGACGCTGTTCTGGGGCGCAGTCTTCGCGTGGCAGGTATGGGCCTTGGTGACGCATCACCCACTGTCGCCGTTCTGATGCCGCCGCTCTGATGGGATGGATCTTTCCCCTCACCCCACACAGCGAGAGCCGCCACGGACAAACCGGGCGGCTCTCACAGGGCGGCTGGACTCTAGGTGAGTCGTGGGGTGGGCTTCAGGCCATGCCTCGGGCCAGGTTTCGGGCCAGGTTTCGGGCCATGCCCCGGGCCAGGTTTCGGGCCAGGCTTCGGAGCTGGTTTCGGTGCTGGCTTCGGGCTGGGCGTCGGGCCGGGCGTCGGGATGACGGAGACCGGGATGCCCGAGCTTGGGATGACGAGGAGCGTGACGCTCTGGGCGGGCAGGGTGACCGCCAGGGCGCTGTTCTTGATGGCTACATCAGTCAGCCGGGTGATGGCATTCGCCGAGGTGAGCTGCCAGGCCTGCGCCGCCAGGCCGGATAGGAAGTTTGCCAGCGAGACCGTGACCGGGGCGGATGCTGATGGACTCTTGTTGATGAGGGTCACGGTCAGGGCGCCGTCCGAGGAGCGCACGGCGGCGAACGACGAGACGGTGTCCGGGTCGGGGGCGGTGTCCGAGACGCTAAGGTTGCCGAAGCCGGACTTCTTGCCATCGTAGTTGCGGTACAGCTTCATCGCGAGGTAGGTCGGCGTGCCCGAGGCGGGCGTGGTCCAGCGGGTGGCGAGGTCCAGCCCCTCACGCCCGAAGATGCCGAAGATGTCCGCCTGGGTCGTCGCGCCGCTCATGCTGCCTTCCGCGCCCCAGTTGTACTCGGTGATCGCCGTTTTGGTGCCGGGGTAGTAGGAACTCACCCAGCCCTTGAGCCGGGGGATCAGCCTGACCTTGTCGCCGATCCAGCTCTCGGAAACGTAGTTCGGGTCCCACAACTGCCGCGTGGAGCGGTTGCGGAGCAGGACTGTCGCCGAATCGACGGCATCGCTGAACTCGCCAGCCTGCGGGTAGAAGTGGACGCTGAACACGTCCAGCGACCGCTTTCCCGTCGCCAGATCGTTCTTGTGGACCTGGTCAAGCACCCAGGGCAGATAGTCCATGCCGCCGTGGGCGTCGCGGTCTGGGTGGCCCTGATAGTTGTGGGCGGCCCCGTACTGCTGGTCGTAGCCGCTGCTGAAGTAGCCGGACCAGCCCCACTCCTCGGGCGCGACGACATTGGCCGTTGGGTCGGCGGCCTTGACCTTGGCGCTGTAGGCCAGAATATCGGCCTTGATCTCGTCCATCGTCGGCCCGACCGGGTGGACATCCCGGTGCGTGCTGAACCAGATGCTCGGCTCGTTGTCCAGAATATAGTACTGAAGGCCGCCCTGCGCCGCCGTCCCCCACTGGGAAAGAAGATGGTTGACCCAGCCCCCCTGGAAGTCGGCATTCGCGGGGACATTCGCGTCGTTCGGGTCGTTCCCAGCCACGTTCGTGCCGTCCGGCTTGACGCCGTTGCCCGCGTCAGGCAGGTAGGGGTCGGTTTTCTGCTGCGCGCCGTACTTCGTGACCGAGAACGAAGGCAGTTTGGCGCGGCTCGTCCCGAGCTTTGCGACCCAGCCTAATGTCGGAATGGTCAGCATGGCCTGCGCCCCGCCCGATTTGGAGACCGTGATGAAGGCATCCCCGCGCCCGCCGGGCGTCGCATCGGAGTCGCCGATGCTCTCGAAGAAGTAGTCGTTGGCCCGATTGTCTGCATTAAGCCGCCAGTTATAGCGTGTGGTGTTGTTGCCGCCCGACCGGTTCAGCGGCGCATTCAGGTCGGCCAGGCTTGCGGCGTCCCCGTAGGCAACGCCGTAGACCAATGGGCTGATCGGGTGCTGGTTCGCCGCCGCGTCCACTTTGATCGTCGTGCCCGGTGCGGTTTGCGTTCCGGAGACCAGGGCCACGTCGTCCACATAGTAGATCGGCTCGGCCGCGCCGCTGCTGTCCTGTATCCATATCCCGTCGAAGTTCGACTGGCCCGCCGCGCCCAGGGCGGACAAGGGGATGGTGACCTGCGTCCAGGCATTGGCCTGGGGCGTCGGCAGGGCATAGGCAGCCTGGGCGGTGCCGTTCAAGGTCGCCTGCGCCTGGAGGCGCTGGCCTCCCGCTGGGCCGCCGTTGATCCAGAAGGTCAGGGCTGTGAACGGCGCGCTGGATTGGGCCGCGTGGTGCAGGTAAAGCGCCTGGTAGGCGCCGG